>JAFAPL010001108.1 GCA_019247135.1 Chloroflexota bacterium
TGTCGATGAGAAAACGTTCCAGTCTCGGCTGATGGTCCGGCGCGTACGTGCCCATGTAGCCGAGTAGACACTGGAACTTCTCCTGCGGAGCGACTGGCTGATAGAGCTGCGGATCGACAGCGCAGTACAGTGACTCTGCTTCGCGAGCCCCCCACACGCCTTTCAATTCCCGCAGAGCTGGTCCACCGGTGAACGAGAAATAGGTCTCGAATCGCGGGATCTGGTCCGCTCTGAGGTACTCGGTAGCCCCGGCGCGCCGCAAGGCTGTTAGCGTCACCGGAGTATCGATGTCGTAGAAAAGTACTGGCCTTCCCGAGCTCAGGGCAGCGTCGATGACGTCCGCACCCTGCGGGACGTACGAGCCGACGAGCACAGCGGCCGCGCTTGAAAGGCATTCCGTCGTCACTGACAGATCGTCGTAGAAGCGGAGGTCGCAATACTCAGGGTTTGTCACGTCACGGTTGCTGCGGTACCACTCGACGTCGCGCTCGAAGAACGTGATCTGCCATCCACGCGCCGCGAGCTCACGACAGAGTCCGCGGAAAGGAATGGCGTGGCCGTTGCCCCAGGATGAGGAAATGCTGAGACCGAAGATGACCAGTGTCTTCGTCATCGCGCCGCTGGCGCCAGTGCGCCTGTCAGGACTTCCTCGAGCGTTGCGGCGCGCTGTGCATACGTATGGTCTTCGAGTACCCTGCGCCGAGCCGCGAGACCGATTCCACGCGCGCGTTGAGCGGACGTGCCCCGCAACAAGGTCACGATTTCCTCGGCCGACGCCGCCACCAGGATCTCGGAGTCCGGCTCGAAAAAGGTGGAGATGCCTTGCCAGGCGTCGGTTATGACACACGCTCCACACCCGGCCGCTTCGAACACCCGCGTCGGCGGACTGTACCCGGTCGCCGCCATGTCGGCACGGTTGATGTTCAACACCACACGCGCCGAGCAGTTCCACTCGCGGTGCTCACCGGTCGGCACGTGGCCGACGTAGCGGACGTTGCGGGGCATCGGGCAATCGGCCCAGCCGTTGCCGCCCAGGACGAACTCGAGGTCCGGCGCGAGTTCCGCTGCTCGGAAGAACAGGTCATGCACGCGCTGCTCGCGATCTGGCATGCGGTTGCCCATGAACAACAGATCGCACGCTCGTTGCGGGTCCGGATCGACGGGGTAGTACTCGTCCGGATCGACGGCGTTGTAGACGAGCTCGGCGCGTTTGCCACCCAACTGCGCATATGCGTCTTGCACCGGTGGCCCACCGCCGTACAGCAGGATCAGGTCATATCGCGGTATCAGCTGCCTGAACGTGCCGTCCTCATCGGGATCCTCCGCAAACGCGGCCGCAAGTGTTTGCGGTGCGTCCACATCCCAGAAGCCAACGGCGGTGCGGTCCGTCTGCAGGTCCAGCACGGCGCGCGCGAGCTCCATGTCCCAACCGCCAACACCGCTGCATTTCGCCACCAGGTCCGCGTCTCGGGCGTGATGAAGCTCCCGCTCCAGGTCCGGCCAGCCCGCGCACACGCGCACACTTGCGTATGGCGGGTCTTCAACGAGATCACGATGCGCCTGGCGTTCGTACAGATCGGGCTCGACGAAGACTACGTCGTGTCCACGAGCGTGCATCGCGCTGCAGATGCCGCGGTAATATGTGGCGGCTCCGTTCCAGTACGCGGAAACGACGCTGGACCCGAACAGGACGAGCTTCATTGCGAAAGCAGGTCCAGTAGTTGGTCCGCTCGGTGGCCGCAGGTATGCCGCTCGAGAATCGTCCGGCGTCCGTGCTGACCGAACGCCTCCCGAGCAACGTCGTCGCTGCACACCGCGGCAATGAGATCGCGCATCTCCGTCGGTGAGTGCGCCACGGCGTAGTCCGTGCCCGCCGAAAAAAGTCCGTCGGTGTCTTGCCAGGGCAATGAGATCAAACACGCTCCGCTTGCCAGCGCCTCGAAGACCCTGATGGTGGGTGTACCGGGCAAAAGCTCGACGTACTGACGCCGCGGCACGTGCAGCACTACTCTCGCCGCGCTATACACCGCGGGCACCTCCACGTTTGCCAGCCAGCCACGATAGTTGATATCCAGCCCGTTGCGAAAGCGCTCGACGACCGACTCCGGATAGCGCACGCCGTACACGGCGTAGCTCAACGACGGCAGCGAGGCGCGTGGCTCGAACACGTAATCCTCGAGCTCGTCGCTGCGGTCGCCGTCGCCGTAATTGCCGACGAACACCACGTCCGTGCTTTTTGGCACGTGTAGCGGGGAATACACCGTGGTATCCGCCGCCTCGTGCAGCACGGAGACTTTCTCTGACTCAAAGCCGAGTTGTCGGTACCGGTCGGCAACAGACGGACTGTATGCCAGGATCCGCTCGAACTGTTCTAGCTGCAGCTGTACACGCCAGTGGTCATCGAGCACCACCCGGTAATGCGTGTCATGGAACAACGCTCGCACGCCCAGCTCGCGGCACAGAGCTCCAACCAGCCGAATAACGCGCGCGTCGTTCCATTCGTGGACGATGGCTACGTCGGAGCCCGCCAGACAGGCGCGCAACCATGATTCGAACGACTCGTCCAGGATGTACCGCTCGAAACTCAGATCAGGAAATCGCGTGCGAAAATTGTCAATTGCATGCGGATCCGCCTGGAGCAAATTCACCAGCGACCAGTTGTCAACCGCCTCGTAGCACACGCATGAGTGCCCGCGTGCCTGGAGCGCCCGCATCATGCCGCGAAGAAAATGCGCGTTGCCGTGGTTCCAGTCCGAAATGACGGATTGATAAAACAGTGCGAATCGCGTCATACCGGCACACTCGCGTAGAGCCGGGCGTAGGCATCGGCCGTGGTGTCTGCCGTGTAGTGCGCAAGCGCGCGTTCGCGCGCTCGCATCGCCATTGCTGAAGGTTCGTCGAGCAACCGCTGCCACTGTCGTCGCAGGTCGTCGGCATCGCCCGAGCGGAAGAACACCGCCGCGTCGCCCCACACCTCGCGATACGATGGAATGTCGCTGAGCAACAGCGCACAACCGTGCAATGCCGCCTGGAGTGGCAGGAATCCGAACGGGTCGTATTTCGCTGGCGAAAGATAGATCGCCGCGCGTCGCAACCATTCTTCGAGCTCCGCCCGTTGCAGGAACCCGAGTGGCTGCAGTGGCTCGGGCACGCCGGCTTGACCGCCGTCCGGATGCCGCGTGTCGCCCGCCAGATACACATCCCCGCACGCCGCCTGCGCGGCCAGGCCGATGTTCTTCGCCGCGTCCCAGGCGCGACCAGCCAGCAGCGTCAAGCGTTGACGCGCCGTGCTGGCCGACGGCGGCGGCGGCCAGCCGTTGTAGACCACCTCGATGCGTTTCGAACAGCCGTAGAGCTCACTCATCTGGTCGGCAAGAAACTTCGAGACCGCCGTCACCGTGTCCGCTCGCTGTATGGCCTCACGCACGAGCGAGGCATAGCTCGACCACTCGGGTGGCACACCTGATGCGCCGAGTGTCCACCTGCGCCAGCTGAGTACGTCACTGTGGAGCGTGAGCACGACTGGCACATCCACGTCAATGCATGCGGCGGCGAACTGATTCGCGTGCACCAGGTCCGCCCCGATTTCTCGCGCCAATCGCTGGACACGCGTCCTGGTCGCCGTGACGTCCGCGTCGGAATCCTGCATCCATTCCAGTTTCAATGGCTCCGCCAGCAGGGACACACCGGCGTTGCGGGCTTCCACGCGCTGCGCCGCCGACGGCTCGCCCAGGGCCAGAAGTGTCACCTGCGCCGCGTGGCGGAGTCGGAGCGCTCGCGCTAGCGTGACGGAAAAATCCCACACTCCGCCGAGGAGGTCGGTGGTGATGAGAAGCCTCAAGCGGACGGGCTCGCCAGGGCGACATTGACGTCTGCCGCGTGCGGGAGCGGCAGTCGCCGCAATGGTACGGGTGTCGGCTGCGTCTCCGCGGCTGTCGTCTGTCGGGCTGCGCTCAGTGAAACCGCCCACGACCAGAGACGCCGCAGGCCTTCGTCGATGCCGACCTGAGGCTGCCAGCCGAAGTCCCGGTGCGCTTGGCGAATGTCGCTGACGTACACCGGCTGGTCACCGGGTCGCCATTCCTGGCTTGTAATCTTCAACCGTCGGCCGGACAGGTTTTCCAGCCGCGGCCGCAGCTCTTGCCAGATCGAAATGGTGTTCGCTGGCCCACCACCAACGTTGTAGACGTGGCCCGCCGCCGTGTCGATGTGGTGCACGGCCAGCTTGAATGCGCGCACGAGATCATCGATGAACAGTAGATCACGCACCTGCTTGCCATTCCCGTAGATCGTCAGCGGGCGACCCTCGGCCACCGCGAGCATGAAATGTGCGACCCACCCCTGGTCCTCGGTGCCGAACTGACGCGGACCATAGATGCACGACATGCGGAAGACAACAGTCCGCAAGCCGTAGATGCGCGCATAATCATGCACATACTGGTCGGCCGCGCCCTTGGAGCAACCATAGGGTGAATGGAAGTCGAGCGGCTCGTGCTCATTGATGCCATACGTGTCGGCTTGCGCATCCGCGAAGCGGTAGCGCGTGCTGGACTCCACGGCCGGCCGGTGTGGCAGCGAACCATAGACCTTGTTGGTGGAGGTGAAAAACAGCATCGGCGGGATGCCGGCGCGACTCTGGCGCACGGCTTCCAGCACGTTATGTGTGCCGACGATGTTGACTTCAAGATCCTCGCGCGGCGCGGTGAGCGACGTCGTGACGGCGGTCTGCGCTGCGAAATGAAAGACGATGTGCACGCCTGCATCACCGATAACCGAGCGAACAAGGTCGGCATCGCGCGTATCACCGCGCACGAATCGCAACCTGTCGGCGTCAGGCTGAGCCTGCAGCCACTCGAGGTTGCGCTCGCTGCCGGGCCGCAGCAGGCTATCGAAGACAGTGACCCGATGACCCTCGCGCAAGAACGCGGCCGCCACGTTGCTGCCGATGAACCCGGCCCCGCCGGTGACGATGACGTGCAAACTGGTACCTCCTTGAGGCCGAATCGTGCGCACGCTCACGATGCGCCGCCTTGAGTGTCGTGTGGCGAGGATCTGACCTCGTCTGCTTCATCGGGATGCAGCTGCATCTCGAGAAAGCGCTGCAGCTCACTCTCGGGCACGCGGTAACCGAGCTTGGTGCCGCCAGGACGGAAGCCACGCAGTTTGCCCTGGCGCAGCCAGCGTCGCACCGTCTCCGGAGATGACCGGATCCGCTCGGCAACCTCGCGCACCGTGAGGAGTCGCTGTTCGCTCATGTTTGGGTAAGTGTGCCCGCCTCCCACTGCCTTCGGCCGTGACAAGCGCCGAGATACATGGCGTAGTTGCGAGAAGTCTCTAGTCCACCCTACAAGACAGGCGAAGTAGTTTCAAGGCACAAATCAAGCCACGGCCAATCGCTCGTCGGCCCGCGTGACTCCGTAACGACGCACGATCGCCTCACAGTAATCGGCAAAGTCCGACAGGTTGACTGGCGGGCTCGTATGGTGCGGCACCCGGCCGGCCCGCGCCGGCGTGAAGCACAACGTCACCGTCACCTCATACGGTGCCAGCGCCCGCATCACCGAGTCAAACCACTCGGCCGCTCCCGGCCGGTCCCAATCTGCCCAGCCGATGCCGGTGCGCACGCGTCTGACGCCAAGCCGCTCGAGCCGTTCGAGCATCTGTTCGAACCGACGCTCCTCGTGCCAGTAGACCCACTCGCACACGCCCACGCCATCTTGGACCCAGCTCGCCAGGCGTTCGGCCGAAGGCTTCGGACGACCGTCAGAATCGAACAGGCCCATGCGGAAGTGCCGGTAGTAGGCGCTGCCCTCGCTGTTCCGATGACGTGTCACGGCTTCCCAACGCTCGGGCAGGTCCATCAGCGCGTACCAGAACACCCGCTCCGCGTGCGGCAACAGCTGCTCGAGTGTGGCGTCGACCGCCCATGCCTGCAGCGTCTGCGACGCGAGACTCGATGCCCCGACTTCGGTCGCCCAGACCGGCTTGCCGCCGCTGACCTCGCGAATGTGCTCGATGCGCCTGCCCCACTCGCTCACGTGCCAGCGGTTCCAATCCAGAGGAAAGCCGTGCACCGCCACGACGTCGATCGCGTCCGCGATGCCTCGCCCGAACAGGTTGCGAATGAACAGGGGATCGATCGGTGAGATGCCGCCGAGAACACGCGTCAGTCCCGGCGCAACCTGGCCGAGCCGTTCGCCGGCCATGGCGATCATCTCGGCGAACAGCGCCCAGTCAGGGTCTTGTGAGCGATCCCAGTGCGACAGATTGTTGGGCTCGTTCCATAGCATGACCGCCTCGATCACGCGCCGGCATCCACTGGCTCACACACGTAGACCTCCTGGCACGGATGCTCGACGATCTTCAGCCCGACGGTTCTCAGTAATGCTCGCGTGCATGAAGGGTTCGGGATCCACCAGTTGGTCTTATCGCCGGCGTATTTGCGTTCGATGAAGTACATGCGCGGGAAGCGTTCGTCGAAAAAGACGTCGCGTTCGCTGAAAGGATAGTCAGCTTCGAAGTCTGCGGCTTCCCATGCGCCACGTTCCATCGATTGAAACAGCATGCGTTCGCGCACCAAGCTTGCGACCTTTTCAAGTGCGTAGAGTGGATGACGCAGGTGATACAGAACACCCATGAACAGAACATAGTCGAACTGCTCACCCTCAACGACCCTATCGATGTCGTAGACGTCACCCTGGCGAAATTCGACATCGAGTGCGAGTTGTTCGCGAGCGAACATCGCTTGTCGCAAGTAGACCGAATCGTGGTCCACCCCGAGTACGCGTTGCGCACCTCGACGCTTGAGCTCGAATGAATAAAAGCCGCCGTTGCAGCCGATGTCCAGCACTGTCTTGTTGGTCAGGTCGGCAGGAATGGCCTGCTTGAAGAACTCCCAGAAATTGGCAGGAAAATCACCCAGTGGGTGGTCAGGCGCGGTCTGGATTTGCTCGGCCGGTCCGAGCCGCAGGTTGTGGAACCACGGTCCAAGGTCGCGGACGCGTTCAGCCAGCGAATTGACCATCTTGTTTACACAATATCACCCAGGTCCGCGCGAGCACGGCGCGCGAAGCACCTGTCGCGCTATCGTTCAGTCACACGTGCTGATCTATCTGGTGCGCCACGGCGAAAGCTACGTCAATCTCGAGCGGACCTTCTCGTACAAACGTGTCGACGAAGGTCTCACCCCGCGAGGTCAAGAACAG
>JAFAPL010001110.1 GCA_019247135.1 Chloroflexota bacterium
TCGAGTACCTGCTCCGCGGAGATGACACGCGCGTCACGTCGACCGTCTTTCAGTCCGACCGCCAGGGCGTGCATCGCGCGCACCGGATCGAGGAAATTGGAGCTGTTGGCGGAGTCGCACCCCAGCCCGACGGCGACCCCGCGCGCGCGCAACTCGGGTACTTTGCGCGTTCCGAGGCCTCCACCCTCTTTCTGTGTCGTCGAGGGACAGACGACCACACTGGCGCCAGCGTCGGCGATCAATTCGACCTCGCCGTCGTCGATCCCGGCCGCGTGCGCGAGCAGGACGTTCGAGCCGAGCGCGCCGGTATCGCGGAGCGACGCAGTCCAGCCGCCGCTGTGGTGTACGGTCATCCACGTTCCGAGCTCGTCAGCCAACCGTTTGGCGCCGCTAATCAACTCGGAGGAGCAGGTGTCGGGCGAGAAGGGCATCGTCCATGCGCGCACCCGCCCGTCCAGCTTGCCATCGAACCGATGTACGAACTCACGGGTCCGCTGGAGTGCCTGGTCGGTAGGAAAACACGGCAAGTGCAGGTCGCCGGGTGTGTCGATCAGGGAAATCCCTGTGATCACGCGGCACCCGGCCTCGGCGTAGGCCTGTAAACAGGCGTCGACGTACTTCGTCGACCCTGGGTCGACAAACGTCACCGTGCCGTTCTTCACCAGCTCGACAATGGCCAGCAGGGACGTGGCGTACTCCTCCTGCTCGGTCATCGCGGATTGCAGCCTGAACACTTCGCGCAAGCGTTCGCGGCCGACGAAGTCGTCAGGAAAATTGCCACGGACGGCGTGCGCATACGAAATGTGCATGTGCCCGTTCACGAAGGCTGGCGTGATGACGCAGCCAGTCGCATCGATGGTCTGGTCGGCGGGGACGTCTTTCAGTTCTGCCGTCTTGCCGACCCTGGTGATGCGTCCATCCTCCACGAGTACGGCGCCGTCGCTCAGGATGCGACGTTGAGCATCGAGCGTGATGACGTACGCGGCGTTTGCGATCTTCAGTGTCACGCCGTGACCAGCGCGTCCGCACGCAACGATGGCAGCACTCTGGTGCCGAACAGCTCGATGCAGCGCACGGTATCCGAGTGACTCATATAGCCATCGTGCGCCCACAGGCACATGTGGCCGATGCCGAGGCTGTCGCGGATATAGCGCAGCTTCTCGATCACCGTCTCAGGCGTGCCTACGACGACCTGGTAGTTGTCTTGCGCTTCCTGGTACGCCTGACTGTCGAATGGCTTGGAGACGGCGCGCAAGCGGCGCACGCCAGCGAAGTCGATCGAGGCATAGCCAGGCGGCGCCATCCACTCGCGTGGTTGCTTGTTGAGCGCGCCGTTCTGCCAGAAGAAATTACGGCCCTCGGTCTGCGCCTTCTCTTCGGTCTCGGCCACGAACGTTCGCACCAGATACCCGATGTGCTCAGGGGTCATCTCGTACCCGCATTCCTCGGCAGTGTCGCGGTACAGCGCGACGAGCTCTTTCGTCTGCTCGAGTGAGGAGCCGAGCACGACATATGGATAGCGATGCTTCGCGGCCCAGATCACCGTTTCGGGACTGGCCGTGCCCGGGACCATGATCGGCGGATGCGGTTTCTGGAGCGGCAGCGCCCACGGATTTACCACCCGATAGGAGAAATGCTTGCCCTCCCAGCGAAACGGACCGGGCCGTGTCCACGCGTCGATGATGAAGTCGTGCGCTTCCTCGAAGCGTTCGCGGTTGTAGGCCGGATTGACGTTGTTCGCGAGCTGTTCGACGCCGCCACCGCGCACAAAGCCTGAGATAAGTCGCCCGCGAGAGATGCAATCGATCATCGCCAGCTCTTCGGCGAGTCGCAGCGGGTTGTCGACCACCGGCAGCGGTGCACCGAGCATCAGGATCCTGGCCTGTCTGGTGATCTTTGCCAGGACCGCGCCGGTGATCGTGATCGACGCTTGCATGCAGAAAGGCGCGGTATGGTGCTCGTTGATCATGATGCCGTCGAAGCCAACCTCGTCGGCAACCTGATACTCGTCGTGATACCGGTTGTAGAGCTCGCTGGCGATTTCCGCATTGAACAATGTGTTCGGAAGTGTCAGACGGAGTGACGGATATTGATCTTGAACAGCTGGGTCGTAGGCCGTATACGGCTGCTCGGTGAAGTAGTAATACTGCGTCATTGGCCTATAACCTCAGCTAAAGCATCTGGTTGGTCCAGGTGCGCAAAATGGCCGCAATCGCGCAAAATGCGCAGCTCTGCTCGTGGGATCGATTGCGCGTAGCGTTCGGCGCACTCGGCTGGCACGATGGTGTCGTGGTCGCCGCGCACGATGAGTGTTGGCAGGTCGATTTTGCCGAGCATGCCCTCGAGCGAAGGGTCGTACATGTACGGGCGGAAGCACATGCGCATCGTCATGGTTCGACCAGCCTCGCGCATGCCGCCGTATTCAGGAATGCCTCCACCATAGAGTCTTTCGTACTCCGGCGCGGAGTGGAAGTCAGCGAACCCGCTCTCTATCACCTTGCGCCAGGGCATCACGAAAATATCGGCAATCTCGCCGCGTTTGGGGCGCAGGCCCGCGGGATTCACGAGCACCAGTCGCCGCAAGCGTGATGTGCACATCACCGCCATCTCGGTCGCGATCCACCCGCCCAGGCCGACGCCAACCAGGGTGACATCTCCAAGTGCCTCGGTTTGCAAGAACCAGTTGTAGAAGATGGCCTGGTGGTGGACCGAAGTGATCCACTCCGGCGCGGGCGTCCGTCCATAGCCGGGATGGGATGGCGCGTACACGCTGAACCCGTGGCACAAGGCATCGTGGAAGCTGAGCCAGCCTTCGTCCCCTTCAACGCCGTGCAGAAAGAGGCATGCTGGCCCGGAGCCGCCTTTGAGAAGGTGGAGCTCAGTGGCGCCGACCTGGACCTGCTCGGTCCCGCCGGTAATCACGCGAGCTGCGCTTCGAGGTCGAACAGCGCGCGATCGATCGAACCGACCAGGTCCTCGATCTGATCAGGAGTGATCGTCAGCGGCGGCGTTACCAGTGCATGGTCGCCCACCTGGCCGTCAGCGCCAGCCTGGCCAGGGTAGACGGCCGCGCCGTTCTCGATGCACGCCCTGGCGAATCGGAACGCCAGTCCGTCTTCGATCGGGAACGGTTCTTTCGTAGTAGGGTCGTGCACCAGCTCTACGCCGAGCATCAGGCCGAGCCCGCGGACGTCCCCGAGGATGCGATGGCTCTCGACTAACGAGGACAGCCCGCCAAACAGCTCAGCGCCGCGTTCACGAGCAGCCTGGACAAGCTCGTGCTGCTCGATATAGTCAAGTACGGCGAGGCCGGCGGCGGCTGTCACCGGGTTCTGCGCGTACGTGTGCCCGGCGATCCAGGGGGTACCCGCCCGGCGCAGCGGACCGACCACGTCTTCGTGCGCCATCAACACCGCCAGTGGCGCATAGCCGCCGCTCACGCCTTTGGCGGCCACGAGGATGTCCGGTGCGACGTCCCAGTGCTCGATCGCGAACCATCGTCCCGTGCGCCCGAAGCCGCTCATCACCTCATCGGCGATGAAGAGCACGTCGTACCGGTCGCAGATGTCTCGGATGCGTTGGAAGTAGCCTGGTGGCGCCGGAACACCACCCATGGTTGCGCCTACGACCGGCTCGGCGATGAAGCAGCTGATATTCTCGGCGCCAAACCAGCGGATCGTGCGCTCCAGTTCGTCGGCGCAGCGGAGGCTGCCGCCCGCGCAGTCTTCGCAGCGATACGCGTACGCGGGTGGGATCTTCGGCATGTCGTGCACCATCGGTTGGTATGCCCGCCGACGGCCGGTGTTGCCGCTGAATCCAGTTGCGCCCAGGGTCATACCGTGAAAGCCCTGCCAGCGACTGATGACCAGGTGTTTCTCGGGTCGCTTCTGAGACATCCAGTGCTGCCGCGCGAGCTTGACAGCACCTTCGGTCACCTCGGAGCCGCTGTTGAACAGGGCGACATTGGTCAGCCCGACCGGCGTGAGCTCCGCAATCCGTTCCGCGAGTGTTTGCGCTGGTTCCGACTGAAACTGCGTCCAGGGCACAAATGCGACGGTCCGTAGCTGGCGTTCGATGGCGTCGACGATCTCTGGCACGGCATGTCCGACTGATGTCACGGCGCCGACGCCGCCGGCCGCGTCGATGAACCGTCGACCCTCCCGGTCGTAGAGGTAGACGCCCTCCCCACGCGTGATGACGGGCAGGTCGCCTTGCAATCGAGGAAAGAAGCTCGCCGCAGTCGCGCGTTGCGTTACTGCCACGCCACCTCCAGCGAACGCAGTCCCCGCAACACGAATGTCGAGCGCCACTTCGGCTTATCGTCGAGCACTCGCAGCGCGGGTGCTCGCTTCAAAAGCGTCGCGATGGCGATCTGGGCCTCGAGTCGTGCGAGCGGCGCGCCGACGCAGTAGTGGATGCCAGCCGCGAAGCTCAAGTGCTGGCCGGCGTTCTCTCGTTTCACGTCGAGACGATCTGGCTCGGTGAATTGGCGCGGATCACGATTGGCAGCGCCGACGAGTAACGTCACGCGATCACCTTTCTTGTAAGCGCGGCCGCGCAATGAGAAATCCTCCGTGGCGATACGGCCGGTGCGTTGAACCGGGCTGTCGTACCTGAGCAGTTCTTCGACCGCGTTGCCGATCAGGCTCGGGTCATCTCGCAGTCGTTTCAGCTCACCCGGATGCCTGAGCAGGGCCAGCACGCCGTTGCCGATCAGGTTCACCGTCGTCTCGTGACCTGCGAAAAACAGCAGAACGCAGGTGGCGAGTAGCTCGTCCTCACTCAGGCGATCGCCAGCTTGCTCGGCAGCGATGAGTCCACTCAGCAGGTCCGCGCCGGGCTGGTGTCGGCGCCTGGCGATCAGCTGACGGAAGTAGTCGGTCAGCCCGGCTGCCGCCGCGTTGCCCTGCATGATGAACTCCGAGTCAACAAGGGTGAGGTTGTCCAGCCCACGCGCGAGCGCGGCGGACCATGCGCCGAAGCGCCCGCGGTCTTCCGTCGGTACCCCGAGTAGATCGCAAATGACGAGCACCGGCACCTGGTAGGCGTACGCGTTGACCAGGTCGAAGCTGGGCCTGTCCGCCTGACGATCGAGCAGCTCCTCGACGACAGCCGCGATCGCGGGCCGCAGTTGGTCCACGGTGCGCGGCGTGAACGCTTTGCTGACCAGTCCGCGCAATCGCGTGTGGTTCGGCGGGTCCATGAACAGGAACCACAGCGCGTACGAATCCGACAATGGTCCTTCGCCGAGCGCTTTCGTTGCCGCTTCGCGGAACGCATCGCGGCCAAAGCGCGTGTCACGCAGAATTGCCTGTACGTCGGCGTGGCTGCTGAACAACGTCCCGCGAACGTGCGGCATCTGGGGCAGCGTGTAGTCGGTCGGGCCCGCGCGCAGCATCTCCCGGTACCAGGGATACGGGTCGATCAGGAGCTCCGGCGCGAACAGGTCGAGGACCGGCGCGACCGGCTCTACGTTTTCGGAGAGAGTCATTCGTTGTCGGTTCCCCCGTGGTGGCGACCATACTAAGACCAGTGCGCCGTCAACGCGAGATGAAAACGATCACCGTTTGCCTGACGGTCGCCGTACTGTTGTTAGCGGGGTGCGGGTCGTCGGCGGCGCCCCAGGCAGCCGCACCTGGAACGACTCCTGCGCCTACGGAGGTCACCTTGGCTGATGGATTGAAATACACCGACGAGCAGGTCGGTACGGGCGCGGAAGCGCAAGCTGGCAAGACTGCCGTCGTCCACTACACAGGTTGGCTCATGGACGGCACGAAGTTCGATAGCTCATTGGACCGTAACCAGCCGTTCTCGTTTCCAGTGGGCGGCGGCAAGGTCATCAAAGGTTGGGACGAAGGCGTGGCCGGTATGAAAGTAGGCGGCAAACGCGTGCTGATCGTCCCGCCAGAGCTGGGCTACGGATCCCGCGGCGCGGGTGGCGTCATCCCGCCGAACGCCACGCTCAAGTTCGAGGTGCAGCTCCTCGATGTGAAATAGGCAGCTAACCCTGCCGGAAGCGCGTCGGGTCGACGCGCAGCACGTCACCGATGCGCTCGACGGAGATGTCCGCGGCCGGATATCTCCTCAAGGTGTCCGGATCGTCCGCGTAGTGGCCCTGCTTGGGAAAAACCGTGGTGACCCGTGCGCCCCACACGTCTTTGATGGCTGACAGAATGCGCAGCTTGTCGTCCACGAGCACGTAACGCTCGGCGGGGTAGCGGTGCTCGACATCTTCGAGCTCCTGCTCCTTGTGGATGTAGATCAGAACGTTCCCCCCGACCGCCTCGAGCAGTGCCGATCGCTCGATTTTGCGTGGCTGAAAGACCACGTCGCCGTCCGTGAGGATGACCACCTGGCCGAGCTGCTTCAATCGATCGACGACGTCCAGCGACTCGGGGTAGAGGCGGTTCGCGAACGGGTAATTGATCAGATAGGAAGACACCGTCAGCAGGTGTGGGTCGCGCGGGAACTCGAGTCGGTACCGCTGGAGCGCGCCGAGATAGTCCGCATAGCCGAGTTCCGACCGCAGCTGCTCGAAGAGCCTCCAGTAGCACTCTGTGCGATCGCGACCCACCTGGAGCTCGAGGTGCCGACGGAGATCTTCAGTGACGCGGTCGTTGTCGAGCAGCGTGTTGTCGACGTCCAGCAAGAACACGAGGCTGGACATAGCCAGCTCAGTCTAGCCTGAAATAGCAGACGACATACGCCTCAGTCGAGCCTGAAGTAGCAGACTCAATCGAGCCTGAAATAGCGGAAACCTTCGGCTAGCTCGTATGGCAGGCCGTACTGCCGCGCCGTGGCCGCCGAGCGCTCGCGAATACGCTTTTCCACCTGCTCCATCCGCTCGCCGACCTGCGAGGTGTGCTGGCGCAGCCCGTCGAGCTTTCGATGAAAGCAGTCCGCGATGTCGATCCAGACGTCCGGGTTCTGCTGGGTCGACATGAAGACCTCGCGGACCTTGTGGGGCATGAGGTTGTCGACAAGCAGCTCCGGAAAAACGTGCGGATCGCGTGCGGAGGGATAGACCGCGTCCAGACATGCGTCGCCCGCGGCGCGATGGTCGGGGTGATTCAGGTACCGATTGCCACCGAACCGCATCGTGGGATCCTGGCAGATGACGGCATCCGGTCGAAACCGGCGGATCTCGCGGACGATGTCGCGTCGCAGTTCGAGCGTGTTGCGTAGCGTGCCGTCTTCGTATGCAAGGAACACGACGTCGTGTGCGCCGAGCGCATGCGCGGCGTTGATCTGCTCGACGCGACGTTGCTTTGCCAGCTCGATGGTGTTCGTCGCGAGATCGCTGGAACCTTTGTCGCCGCTCGTACAGAGCACGTAATTGATGTGCTTGCCCGCGGCCGCCCACTTGGCGATGGTGCCGCCACAACCGAACTCGGCGTCGTCGGGATGGGCCATCACGACGAGCACGCCGTTGCCCTCTGGAATCGTCGGCACCGCGCCGTCAAGAACCATGCAGTTAAGCGTAGCCGCCACACGCGCGCCCACGTGATCGTCCATGCGAGCGCTCGGGCCGGGTGGCTCTCGGGGACGCGTATACTGGGGTGGGCGCGCGCATCTCGATCGTGCAGCATCGGGAGCACGAGAGGCGCGCCAGGCATCTCTTGGCAGCAATCACGCGGTGACCGGAGAATCACGCTCGTTGGCGGGCCAGCTGCGGCGGCTGCGACGGCGCGCGGGATTGTCTCAGGAGATGTTCGCGGAACGTGCCGGGGTGAGCGTGGCGACCATCGGCGCACTGGAAGAGGGACAGCGCCGGCGGCCACACCCACACACGCTCTCGGCCCTGGCAGACGCACTCGAGCTATCGCCTGACGAGCGCACCCGCTTGTTGGAGGCGGCGAGCGAGTCCTCCACAACGTCGCCGCGCTCGTCGGGCCTGGAGCGCGGTGATCGCGGACGTGACGACCAGGACGCCGCACCGAGCCCCACGCCGGCTCAAGGGCCAGCCGTTCGGATGCGGTTGCCGGTGCCGCCGACCCCGCTGATCGGCCGCACGTCAGAGTTGACCGCCGCCACGGCCCAATTGGACCCGCGCCTATCGGAAACACGACTGTTGACGCTGACCGGGCCGGGCGGGGTGGGTAAGACCCGTCTCGCGCTGGCGGTAGCTGCGGCACTCACCGATGCCTACGCGGATGGCGTCGTCTTTGTCGATCTTGCCTCGTTGCACGAAACACGGCTGGTGCCCGCGACCATCGCCCGTCTCGTGGAGGTGCAAGGCTCCGCGGGTCGAAACGCTCGCGAGCTGCTACTCGAGCATTTGCGCGAGCGGGAGATGCTCTTGGTTCTCGACAATTTCGAACACCTGGTTGGCGCTGCGTCCGTGTTGGCGGAGCTGCTTGCCGGCTGCCCGCGCTTGCACATGCTCGTCACGAGCCGCACGGCCTTGCGCCTGCGGTCCGAGCAGCGTTTCGTTGTGAGGCCGCTGGTCATTCCCGCTGAAGACGCGCTCACCGTCGAGGCGGCGAATGCCTCGCCGGCCGTTCAACTGTTTGTCGAGCGGACGCGGGCGGTCGCACCGCAGTTCGTCCTCGATGCAGGCAACGCAACAGCCGTGGCCACGATCTGTCGCCGGCTGGAGGGTATCCCGCTCGCGATCGAACTGGTCGCGCCCTGGGCGGAGCTGCTGAGTCCGATAGGCCTGCTGCATCGCCTCGAGCGGGGCGTTCCCCTGCAGGTGAGTGGCCCCTCCGACCTGCCCGCCCGGCAGCGAACGCTCGAGGCGACGCTGGCCTGGAGCCACGAGCTGCTCGAGCCGGCCGAGCAGATCCTGCTGCGCCGGCTCGCAGTGTTCGCGGGCGGGTGGACACTCGAATCGGCCGAGGCCGTCTGCGCCGGCGGTGTGGTCGCCGAGGACGATGTGCTCGATGTCGTCGGGCGGCTCGTGGACAAGTCTCTGGTCGAGATCGACCTGGCGCACGTCAACGCCCGCTACCGGCTGCTGCAGATCGTCCGCGAGTACGCAAGCGAGCAGCTTGCGCACTCGGGTGAGCTGGAGCTGCTCCGCGATCGTCATCTGCGATGGTGCCTCGCCCTGGCAGAGCGTGCCGAGTCGGCGCTGGAGCGTCCCGACGCGGCGACGTGGTTCAACCGCCTGGAAGATGAGCTCGACAACTTGCGTACCGCCCTGGAGTGGAGTCAGAAGTCCAGCAATGTCCAGACCGGCCTGCGACTCGCCGGCGCCTTGCGCTGGTTCTGGGATCTACGCGGCCACGGGCGCGAAGGTCGGGAGCGCCTGGACGGGCTTCTGCGCCAGATTCCGGACGGTTGCAGCGAGACGTTCGTCAAGGCACTCAACGCGGCCGGCTATCTGGCCGTCTACCAGGATGACCACGCCGCCGCCCGCGCCTACTGCGAGAAATCGGCCAGCCTTGCACGTGAGCTTGGCCTGCCGCACGAAGGAGCGTACGCGCTGCGCATGCTGGCGCTGGTCGCATGGCGCGAGGGCGACCTGCAGGCCGCTGCCGAGCGGTTCAGTCACGCGCTGGATGCCTATCGCGCAATCGGAGATCAGCAGTCATTCGCCAGGGCAAGCATCAGCATCGCGAATATCTCCTGGATGCGCGGCTTACGTGAGCAGGCCATTGCTGGATACCAGGACAGCCTGGTTCTGGCCCGAGCCGGCGGGTTGAAGCATGAGATCGCCATGGCCTTGCAGGGTCTCGGACACGCGGCGCTGGTGGAGGACGACCGGGCGAGGGCAGATAGTCTCCTGCGCGAAAGCCTCGAGCTGTTTCGTGATCTCGGCGACAAGCCGTGCGGAAGCGCAACCCTCGAGTTGTGTGCCTGCCTCGCGGCCGCTGAAGGCCGCGCCCTCCCGGCGGCCCAATGGTTCGGAGTGGCCGAGACCACGCGCGAGGCGATGGGGCGTGGCTTCAGTCTCGCCACATTCCGCTCCGCGTATGACCGGGGCGTAGCCGCTGCCAGAGCCACGCTCGGGGAAGATGCCTTCGCGGCCGCCTGGAAGGCGGGCCGGGGGTGGAGTCTGGACGACGCGCTCAACCAGGCCGCGACGTCGCCAGCGCCAGCCTGAAACGAGTGCAAAACGAGGGGAATCCACTCTGGCGCAGCTGGCCCCTGTGCCCCAGTCTGGTCGTAAGCACGGCGCCGCCACTGACAGGGGGATACATGGCCAGCTTGAACACAAACATCGACCTCTCCGCCGAGATCGTGGGCCACAACACCATCGTCCCGGTGATCGACGGCCGGGTGCGCTACGTCAATCTCGACAATGCGGCCAGTACACCGCCGCTACGCGCCGTCCAGCAGGCGGTAGACCGCTTCGCCACCTGGTACGCCAGCGTCCACCGTGGCTCGGGCTACAAGAACCGCGTCAGCACCCACGCCTATGAGGCCGCACGGATCGCCGTGGCGGAGTTCGTCGGCATCGACCCGGCACGCCAGACGGTGATCTTCGTCAAGCACACCACCGAAGGCTTGAACCGGGTCGCGCATTCGCTGACGCCTGACACGATCGTGTTCACCAGCATCATGGAGCACCACGCGGCGATGCTGCCCTGGCGGGAGCGCGGCCTGGAGGTGCAGTACATCGCCGCCGATGCCGACGGAGTCATCGACCGCCAGCATCTCGAGGCTCTCCTGCGCGCGGCGCCCGGCGGACGACCAAAGCTGGTGGCGATCGCCGGTGCCTACAACGTCAGTGGCTGTACCCCACCCATCCACGAACTCGCACGACTCGCGCACCAGCACCGGGCGCGCATCCTGATCGACGGTGCCCAGCTGGTTCCGCACCAGCCGGTGTGCGTGCGCGGTACGTGCACCGACGACGCACTGGACTATCTCGTGTTCTCCGGCCACAAGCTGTACGCGCCGTACGGTAGCGGCGTCCTGATCGCGCCGAACGACGTACTCCTCGGTGCTCCGGCGATGGTCGGTGGAGGAACCGTCGATCTGGTGACACTCGACGAGGTGCAGTGGGCCGACCTCCCTGACCGCGAGGAAGCTGGATCGCCGAATGTCATGGGCGTGGTCGCGCTGCACGCCGCGATCCAGCGCCTGCAGCAACTTGGCATGCCCAGCGTTGCCGCGCACGAACGTGCGCTGACTGAGTACGCGCTCGCCCGCCTCGCCGAGCTGCCCGGCGTGCGCGTGCTCGGACCTGCTACGGCATGCGACCGGCTGGGCACGATCACCTTCACGGTAGGCAACGTTCCACCGTTCCTGGTGGCCGCGATCCTCGCGTGCGAATGGGGTGTCGCCGTTCGGGCCGGCTGCTTCTGCGCCCATCCGGCCATGATGCACCTGCTGGACCTGTCAGCCACCGAGCGGGCGGCCTTGCAGGCCAGGGTACGGGCTCACGACAAGCTCGATATCCCAGGTGGCGTTCGCGCCAGCCTGGCCCTGTACAACACCCGGGCAGACGTCGACGCGCTGATCGGCGGGCTCCAGGCGATCCTGGCCGGTGGCTGGCAGGGGACGTATCGGGCCGACCCGAGCTCGGGTGAGTACGAGCCCGTCGGCTGGTCACCACGGCTGGACGCGGCGTTTTCGGTCGCCGGACCTGGGCCGGACATCTTGCTCGAGACCGTGCTGCAGATGCCCGCCGTGATGGGCATGCCCGCTTGATGCCAGAAAAGAGAACGAGCGGACCTTCTCAGGCCCGCCCGACTCCGCGGTGAAAGCTTATGGCGTCACGCCCCGAGGCTGCTTACGCGGCCACGGAGGTGACGCCGAAATGGGTACTCATTTCGTGGCATCACCTCCTTCCACCGTCGCTAATAATAGCGGGCCGCACCAGCGGCGCACAATTCTTCTTTTGATATAGTCAAGCCCGACGGCGTCCCCGGAGGGGAGTAACCACCCCGTGCTGTCTGCACGGGGCGGAACAGCCAACACACCCGGCCTCAGCAACAGGAGCGCCGTGGCTGTTCCAGCAGTTTGCCAGGCTCGTTAACCATCCAAGCAACTGCTCGGCCAGACCTCCGGCCCAGGCAACGTTCGACGTGGCGTTGCACGGGTCGGTGTGTTCGCGGCCAGCCTGTCCTGACCACTCGCACGCGCGCACATCGCAGGCGTCCATCCCTGACAGACCTGGACGGATTTGCGACAAACAATGCGTAGCGCGCTCGCAATCGCAGTGGCCGTGCTCGCCGCCCTACCGGCGGTGCTTGTTCGATCGGGCAATCTGGCCGCCCCGGTCGAAGTCGCCACGCTCTTCTACGGTGTCGCGATCGTCGGTGCGGCGTTCGCCATGTCCTGGGCGGCCGAAGCTGCCGAGCATGACATTCCACGTGCCCTAGCATTGACAGTCGTCGCGCTGCTCGCGGTCTTTCCCGAGTACGCCGTTGACATCGTGTTCGCCTTCAAGGCAGGCGCCGATCCAAGCTTCGCGCCGTACGCAACCGCCAACATGACTGGCTCGAACAGGCTCTTGCTTGGTCTCGGCTGGCCAACCGTGTCGGTGCTCGCCTGGCTCGCTCGCGGCCAGCGGCAGATCCGACTCACGCGGGATGCCGTCCTCCCACTGTTATTTCTGGGCATCGCGACGCTGTACTCGTTCAGCCTGCCGCTGCGCGCGAGCATCAGTCCGATCGACAGCGTGATCCTGATCGCGGTGTTCGGCGTATACGCGCTGCTGGCGGCGCGACAGGGCACGCAAGAGCCCGACCTGATCGGTCCCGCCGCGAGGATCGGGCGTCTGCCGACGGCTGCCCGGCGACTGTCGGTCCTGGCGCTATTCGTATTCGCGGGCGTGGTGATCGCTCTCTCCGCCGAGCCATTCGCGGATGGGCTGGTCCATACTGGCGCGCGCCTCGGGATCGACGAATTCCTGCTTGTGCAGTGGCTCGCGCCACTGGCCAGCGAGACCCCCGAATTTCTGGTCGCGGCGCTGCTCGCGCTTCGCGGGAAGGCGGTCACCGGGATCACGTTGT
>JAFAPL010000252.1 GCA_019247135.1 Chloroflexota bacterium
CGTTCCGAGAGGTCGCGTGCAATCCGCACGAGTGTCACGACGCTATCCGGAGCAAACACGGTGTGTGCAGCTTCGGCGGCCTGGATTGCGTAGCGGATGCCGCGTTCAGCACCTGGCAGACGGGCCGACGCATGGTACTGAGCTGCAATTTCAGCAGCGGTCTGATCGGCTGTGGTGGGGCCAAGCGACTCGAGCAATTGTGCTATCCGGCGGTGAAGCCGCAATCGGCGACTCGGGTTGAGGTCGTCGTAGATCGTGTGGCGGATGATGGCGTGAGCGAAGTCGTATCTCTCACCGCCACTCGGGTTCGACTTGATCAGACCCGCCGCAAGTGCCTCATCGAGGCAATCGAGTAGTCTGTCCTCGTCCAGACCCGACAGGGCTCGCAGAAGCTCGAAAGCGAATCCTCCGGAGAAGGCTGCCGCCTGACGCAGCACCATATTTGTGGTCCACGACAGACGGGCCAAACGCCGACCAACGACTTCGCGGACGCCTTCCGGAATGCCCAGGTCCATACTGCTGCGGTCCGAGGGCCACCGGCCTGGATGACGTGCAATTGCGCCCTCCTCCATCAGGTGGTGCAACAATTCGCGCGTGTAGAACGGACTGCCATCAGCCTCGTCGTAGATTCGACGGACCCATTCGTTTGAGAGGTGTTGGCTGGCCTGGCCGGCGGCGATCTCGTGCAAGAATGCGGCGGTCTCGTCGAAGCTGAAGCCCGAGAGCCGCAAGCGCGCGTAGTCGGCCTCGTGGCGGATTATCGCCAGCGTCTCCGCCAGTGGATGTGCCCGATCGACTTCGACGTCGCGGTACGTTCCAAGCATCAGGATACGCGCACGTGCGACGAATCGGGCGAAGTGCCGCAGCAGAGCCAATGAATCGTGGTCGGCCCATTGCAGATCGTCCAGGACGAGCACCAGCGTGCTGTCGCACGCGAGCGACAGAAGGAACTGAGTCACCGCGTCGTACAGGCGGAGGCGGGCCGCGTCCGAACCAATGGGCGCCGCAACCGGTATTTCCGGTAGCGCTGCACGAACACGCGGCACCAGTTCAGCCAATGGCGAAGCGGCAGCTCCCAGCAGTTGCCGTAAGCGCTCGGGTTGGATCGTGGCTGCGTACGTTCCGAGCGCTTCGGCAAGCGGACCGTAGGCTAGCGAGGCTTCGCCCTCGTGCCAGGTGGCACACAGGACAAGTGCCCCGCTCAGCTCGGTGGACCCGGCGAATCGCTCCGCGAGGCGAGTCTTGCCGATACCTGGCTCGCCGTTCACGATAACGATCCCGCCCCGGCCGGCGCGCGCCTCGCCGAGCCGCGAAGCCAGCAGGTCCAACTCGGCCTGGCGGCCGACGAAGCCGGTCAAAGCGTCGCGTCCGCGGCCGGAGCTCGCGGCAGCCCCCTGCGGCTGGCCAGAATGGCGCCGACGCGGACTTGGCAACGCCGCGCCATGGAAGTCCGTCAGTTCGGCGCCCGAGAGTTGAAGTGCTTCGGCCAATCGCACCACCGTATCGCGGTGGGGTTGGCTCACTCCTCGCTCGAGGTCCTGAATACCACGGGCGCTGATGCCGGCACGCTCGGCAAGCGCCGCTTGGGTCAGGGTGGCAGCCAGCCGCAGTTCACGGAGACGTTCTCCGAAACCTCGCCTGGCACCAGTCGGCAGCATCGGCCCGCTCGTTCAGCCTTGTTTCGAATCGGCTCCTCGACGCAGCCAAGTGTCCCACCGCTGCGTGAGCGTGTCCAGTTCCCGCGGATGGTGTGGCTAATAGCGTGCACAGAAGTTCGTAACTTCGTGGCACCCGAGCTGTCGTTGGCTCATCCTTGAGTCCATCTCGGTTCATTCGAGCGCCCGCACGCGAGGCACGAGGAGGTCAAAGATGACAGTCATCGGCAGCCAAGGTCCTTCAGGAACTTCTGCCGCGGCCGCCACGCGGTCGATGATGAAGGCGTACCTGGATGAGATCGTTGCCGGACCAAGGGGCGAGTTCGCGGAGTATTTCACCGACGACGTGGTGATGCAAATCGTCGGGACCGATCACGAAGGGCGAGGCCGAGCGGCTGTCGAAGGCATGATCCGCTATTTTCAAGAGCAGGCGTTCGATGCCAGGCCGGAGATCAGGTGTCTCCTGGTAGATGGCAATCGCGCCGCGATTGACGCTGATTTTGTAGGTCAGCATATCGGCGAGTTTGCTGGGCGGGCGGCGACAGGCAAGCGGTTCCGCGTGCCGTTCATGCTCTTCTATGAAGTGGCAGACACCCGCATCAAATCCCTGCGCATCTCCAACTTGCTGGATGAGCTGTTGCGCCAACTCGACGGCTGAGGTGAATCTCAGTCAGACCCGGCTTAGAGGAGCACAATATGCGTGGGCGCTTGTGGACGATGGGTTTCGTTTCAGTGCTGGCGGCGGTGGGGGCCAGCGTCGCTCATGCCGCGGTACTCGACCCGGCTGGCGTGGTCCATGGCTGCTATACCAACCAGGCGTTCCAGGGGACTCACGCCCTTGTTCTGACGGACGGCAACTGCCCCAGCGGTACGACGTCCTTGAATTGGAACCAACAGGGAGTGCAGGGACCCCAGGGAGCCCAGGGACCACAAGGAGCGCCTGGCCGCCAGGGTCAGGCTGGGCCAGCGGGTCCAGCTGGGCCGTCGACGGCCGGGCCAGCGGGGCTGGATGTGAAGGTAGTGGTAGCTACGAGTGGACCTGACACAAATACAGCCGGGTCAGAACAGTACGCCTATTGCCCAGCGGATCATCCGTACGCGACTGGTGGAGGTGGTTACCCGTCGGCAAACGTGGGGGATTGGCTTCTACTCATGAGTATACCAGTGTCTCGTAGTCAAACCGATTACACCCCGATAGGCTGGCACGTCGTCTTTTACAGTCGCAGCGGGGCACCCATGGCGGTGACCACGTACGCGTACGCCGTCTGCTCCAGGTAACCGCGTCCTAGCTGCGGCACGGCGCGAATCAGGTGAGCTTGGGCACGTTCGAGGCCGCGGGACAACCACTCAGCGTAGAACACTGCACTAGCGGGTCTGCCTGCATTCAGTCGCCTTCAGTCGTCCCAAAGAGCCAGGCCAACCGAAGTGACTGATGTAATAGCGGATGGTCCGCACTGGAACGTCAGCGGCTTGTCCCAGTTCCTCGATCCTCAGACGCTGGTCGCCTAAATGACCATCATGTCTTGACACATCAGACAGTTGCTTGCGATCGCGTCCCGGCACTGCTGGAAAAATGAGGTGGCGTAG
>JAFAPL010000720.1 GCA_019247135.1 Chloroflexota bacterium
CGGCGATGCTTGCAGTTGTGACAGGCTCGCAGACGCCCGCTGCGAGATCATCGAGGCGGCTGCCGCGGCGATCAACTTGGAAGTTGAACAATCCGGAAGCGACAGCGCCAGCCCGCGCGGCGATGCTTGCGGTTGCGAGAGGCTCGCAGGCGCCTTGGCTGCGAGATCATCGAGGCGGGCTGCCGCATTGAGCAGCCGCGGCGATCAACTTGGAAGTTGAACAATCCGGAAGCGACAGCGCCAGCCCGCGCGGGGGTGCTTGCAGGTGCGACAGGCTCGCATATGCCTTGGCTGCGAGATCATCGAGGCGGGCTGCGGCGCGCGGTCGTCGTTCTAGCCTGCGAGGGCAGCGAACGCGCCGTCAACTGCTTCGAGCGTGCGCCCCACGTCGGCCTCACTGTGCTCGGTACTGATGTAGAACTTCTCGTTCGGATTCACCAGGATGCCGCGTTTGATCAGCTCGACCGCCCAGCGGCGGCCAAGATCGGTATCGGCGGTGAGCAGGTCCTCCCAGCTTCGCAGCGGCTGTCGGTCCGTGAACCGCACGCCGAACACGGCATCCTCGCCAGGCGTTTGCGCCGAAAAGCCATAGCGCGCGCCGATGGCCGTTATCTCTCGACGCAGCCGGCCGCCCGTGCGGTGCAGCCGCTCGTACATGCCCGGTCGTTCAAGCACCCTCAGCGCCGCGAGGCCGGCCGTCGCACTGATGGGGTTGCCGTTCAGCGTCCCGCTCGCCCAGACGAGTCGCGCGCGCTCGATCCGCCGCGCATCCAGATGCTTCATGACCTCGGCGCGGCCGGCGATGGCGGCCATTGGAAAGCCACCTGACATCGCCTTGCCATACGTCGCCAGGTCGGGCACCACACCGTAGCGCTCCTGCGCGCCGCCCCACGCGACGCGGAATCCAGTCACGACCTCGTCGTAGATGAGCACGATGCCGTGCTTGCGCGTGACTTCGCGCACGGCCTCGAGGAAGCCGGGCACTGGAACAAGCACCCGCTGGAGCGGCTCGATGATGACCGCGGCGAGATCGGACGCGTTTTGCTCGATGATCTGGACGGCGCGTTCAGCGTCGTTGAAGGGAGCGACGAGCACCTGGCCGCGCAGTGCTTCTGGAATGCCCACGGAGTCGCGCTCGGCGGAGGGGTAGTGGCTCGGCTGCGACGGGACGGTGCCCCACAGGCCGTAGTCGTTCATCCCGTGCCAGCCGCCTTCGAACTTGAGGACTTTGTCGCGGCCGGTCGTGGCGCGCGCAACGCGCAGCGCGAAGAAGGTCGCCTCGGTGCCCGAACCAGTGAAGTGGACCTGGTCAGCGCATGGGCAGGCTTCGACGATTTTCTCCGCCAGGTGGATGACGGGCTCGTTGAGAAAGTAATACGTCGAACCCTTGGGCAGTTGTTCCTGAACCGCGGCGACCACGTCGGGATGGGCGTGGCCCAGGAGCGCTGGGCCCGATCCGAGGTGGTAATCGATGAAGTCTCGCCCGCTGACGTCGGTGACATGGCTGCCGTGACCCTCGGCGATGACCAGGTTGACTTCGTCGGGGAGGACGAACAGGCCGAGGCCGCCGCCGGCCAGGTAACGGTTGGCTCGATCGAGGAGGTCGGCTTGCGGGCGTACGGCGACGGCGGCGTGTGACATGCGGTTGAGCATACCGCGCTACGTACGAAGGGATTTCAAGGGGCTTGCTCCTTGGAGCCCTCGGAGAGAATCCCTGCTGAGGAATCGAGGAGATTCCTCACGGAGATGGTCGTAGCGGCGAAGCCCGCTGAAGAAGGCGTGTGCGGAGTCGTGCCACGGCCACGGTGAGGCTCGGGCTGCGGATAGACTGCTGGTCGGTGGCAGACACGCCAGCGTTGCTCGGGTACGCGGACCGTTTCAGCGTCGCGCCCGGCCAAACGATCCGCTTCATGGTGAGCGCCGAGGTGTCGCGGTATCGAGCCGAGCTGGTGCGGTTGATCTGTGGTGACGAGAATCCGGCCGGGCCCGGGTACCGCCACCTGCGGGTCGAATCCGCGATCGACGGTGACTATGACGGTCGACGCAAACCGCTTCCCTCAGGGTCGTACGTGCGCGTGCCTTTCGCCACACCGCTTGCCTTGCAGCATGAATTTACGCTGGCGGCCTGGGTGTGGCCGACCACGCCGCGCAAGGGTGGCGGTCAGGCGCTCGTGGCGCGGTGGTCGGCGGCCGGCGAATCGGCGCGGGGCTTCGTCTTTGGCCTGGACGAAGAGGGTCGTCTGAGCCTTCGCGTTGGTGCCGAGCACGGCGTCGAGTGCATCACACACTCGGGCGCGCCGCTCGAGCGCTGGCGATGGATGTTCGTCGCGGCAACCTTTTCGGATGGGCGTGTTCGGCTCGCCCAGGCAAGCGGTGAACCGTATAGCAGTCGCGAGCTGGAAGTACACGAGCAGTCTTGCGACGCTCCGCTCGTGCCGTCGGACGCGGACGTGTTGCTCGCGGCGGAGGCCCCGTCGGTCCGCCTGTACAACGGCAAGCTGGATCGGCCGCGCATCTTCGATCGCGCGCTGGAGGTTGCGGAGCTACAGGCGCTGGCCAATGGAGCAGACCTCAGCGATGCTGTCGCG
>JAFAPL010000816.1 GCA_019247135.1 Chloroflexota bacterium
GCCATCGGCAACCTGCGACAGATCCTGCGCGAGGTGCCGGGTATCGGCGTGGTGCTCATCGGCGAGGGCGACCTCTCGCAGGACCTCGGCTACCCGCGACAGTACGAGCATCCGACGGTTTCGGCCGCGATCAACGAGATTTTGTCGATTTGTAAGGAGGCGGGCGTCGCGTGCGGGCATCCGCACGTCGATTCGAAGAACGTGGAGCGATTGATCGACCAGGGCTTTCGATGGCTGATGCCGGCGCCGACGCGATCGTTTGCGGCACTCGAGCTTGGACGGAAAGCCGCGGGTCGTGTGACTGCCTGAGACGTATCCGCGCAACGCCCTGCTGAGACCGATGCCTCAGGGTGCGAAAGCCCGGGCGACCGCGGCCGCGCGGTCGAGCGCCGGCAGCACTTCGTCAGCCGATGCCGCGGGAAGACGGAACACGCACCGGTTGAGGCCCGCCTCAACGTACGTCTCGACCGCGCGCTGGTCGGTCGGCGTGCCATAAACCGTGACTGGCAGCGGCGGTCGCCCGCCCGACTCACACAGCTCATGGAATTGCCGAATGCGTTCGCGCAACGGAACTTCGCCACGATCGGGGTGTGGCATCCATTCGTCGGCGTACTCGACTACCCGCTGCATCGCGGTCAGCACGTCGCCGCCGAGCAGAATCGGCGGACGAGGCTTCTGGACCGGTTTCGGCCAGGACCAGATCTTGTCGAAGTTCACGTATTTGCCGCGGAACTCGGCTTCCTCGTTCGACCAGATCGCCTCCATCGCTCGCATGCGTTCGCCAAACAGTCGCCAGCGTGTGCGCGGGTCGGTGCCGTGATTGGCGATCTCTTCGCGCAGCCACCCGGCGCCAACGCCGAACAGGAATCGACCACCTGAGAGCAGGTCGATGCTCGCGACCTCTTTGGCGAGCAGGATCGGATCGCGCTGGATCACCAGGCAGATGCCGGTGCCGAGTTTGATGCGACTGGTCACCGCGGCGACGGCGCCGAAGGCGACGAATGGGTCGATGGTGTGTACGTACTCGCGCGGCGGGTCTCCGGGCGTTGTCGTGCCGGACCAGGGCGTCTCGCGGTGGACCGGGATGTGGGTGTGTTCGGGCAGGAACAGGGATTCGAATCCTCGGTCCTCGGCCGCGCGGCCGAGATCGGTTACGCGCATGGCGTAGTCGGCCGGGAACATCGTGACGCCGAATTGCATGCGCGTACGGTAGCGCCTCGGGGGATCTGTCGCTCACCTTGCCAACGTCGCATGGCACCATCTACGCGTGCCGACGTTGATTGGACGATCCTTCCTCCGCCGCGAAGACCATCCGCTCCTGATTGGAAAAGGCCAGTACGCCGGGGACGTGCAGCTGCCCGGAATGCTGCACATGGGCGTGGTTCGCTCGCCGTATCCGCTGGCGCAAGTGGGCGCGATTCGTCTGGAGGCGGCCCACGCTTTGCCGGGTGTCGTCGGCGTCTTCGCGGCAAGCGATCTGCCCGAGCTCAACAACCAGATGGGCGATCCGTCGCCGCCCGGAGTGCAAGCAGTCCCTCGTCCGGTGCTTGCGACCGGCAAGGTGCATTACGCGGGTGAGCCGATCGCGGTCGTGGTGGCCGAAACGGCCGAGGTGGCGGTCGACGCGGCGGAGCAGGTCGAAGTGGACTTCACACCGCTGGAAGGAGTCGGCGATGTGCTGTCCGCGACCGCGGAGGGCGCCAGCATCCTGCATGACGGCATGACGTCCAATATTGCTGGCACGATCGAACGCAGGTTCGGCGACGTCGACGCAGCCTTCGGCCAGGCGCCCGTGGTGGTGAAGCAGACGCTTCGGTTTGGACGAGTGATCGGCGGCTACATGGAGCCGCGCGCGTCGGCCGCCACGCTGGAGCCGAATGGGAACCTGAAGGTGTGGACTTCGACACAGTGGGTGTATGGAGTCCGCGATCGCATCGCGTCGATACTCGGCCTGGAGCAGTCGCAAGTGCGCGTCGTGGCGCCCGACGTCGGCGGTGGATTCGGCGCGAAAGGCCAGGTGTATCCAGAGGAGATCCTGGTAGCGGCCCTGGCGCGGCGACTCCGCCGGCCCGTGCGGTGGGTCGCCACGCGGACTGAGGACACGCAAGCAACAGGCCAATCGCATGGCGATGTGGCGGAAGCGGAGCTCGCGGCGAATCAGGATGGCACTCTGCGCGGACTGCGCGTGCGCCTGAAACACGACGTCGGAGCGTATGGCGGACCCGGACTCGGGCAGAGCGACAATATTCTCGGCCACGCGATCAGCGCGTATCGAATACCGGCGCTGGATGCACGGGCCGAGCTGATCTATACGGACACCGTTCCAACTGGATTCATCCGCGGCGGCGGACGGGAGGTCGGCAACTTCATCATCGAGCGATTGATGGACCGCCTGGCTGATCGCTTATCCGGGCATACTCTGAGCGCTACGGCATCTCCGACAACCGTTGACGTGAGGCGACGCAATCTCATTACTCCGGAACAGATGCCGTATGAGACCGGTTACAAACGGATGGGGACGCGGCCGGTCATCTATGACGGAGGCGATTACCCGCGTTTGCTCGACGCCGCCCTGGAGGCGGCCGGCTATCAGGAGGCGCGCCAACAGCAGGCTCACGGTTCACGCATCGGCATCGGGGTTGCCTGTTGCGTCGAGTCAGCCGGGATTCAGCAGCCGGAGCCCGCGCGCGTCCGCATTCAGCCGAATGGAGACGTGGCGGCGTATGTTGGCTCTACGCCAGGCGGCCAGGGGCACCGAACGGTGTTCGCGCAGGTGATCGCGGACCAGCTCGGTTGGCCGATCGAGCGCGTCCAGGTCTTTGCTGGAGACACCACCTCGGTGCCGAATTCGGCCAACACGGCAGGGAGTCGGTCAGCTCTGGAGGTGGGCAACGCCGCGGCGGCAGCCGCCCAGGCGGCGCGGACGGCGCTGCTCGAGCGGGCTCAGGCGCGGCTAGAGGTCGCGGCTGAGGATCTGGAGGTTGGTCCGGGTGGCGTACACGTGCGCGGTGCACCGGGACGTCAGGTCGCGCTTGCGGACCTGGTCGACGGCGACGGCACTGTCGACGGCGAGACCAGGTTTCAGAGTAACGGGGCGTACACGAGCGCCGTGCACGTGGTGGTGCTGGAGGTCGATCCCGAGACGGCCACCGTACACGTCCTGCGCTATGCGATTGCGCATGATTGCGGGCAAGCGATCAATCCGCTGGTCGTCGATGGCCAGCTACAGGGAGGACTGGTGCACGGGCTCGGGTACGCGCTGATGGAGGAGGCCGTCTACCAGCCGGATGGCACATTTGCGACGGCGAACTTCGCGGACTATACGCTGCCGAGTCGGGGCATTCCGATGGAGGTGCAGCCGCGGCTGGTGGAGGTGCATGCGCCGGTGCTCGGGCACAACCCGCAGGGATTCAAGGGGGTTGGCGAGACGGGTACGATCGCGGCGCCAGCGGCAGTTGTCGGGGCGCTGGAGAATGCATTGCGGCGACTTGGCGTACATGCGGAGATCGGGACCCTGCCCGTGACGCCACGGCGACTCTACGAGTTGTTGCACGCCTGACATCACTCCGCGACCGGGGGCTACCCGGCGAAGCGGAAGGGAGCTTTCCCTCGGACCCCGGGCCGGCAGCGGAAAAGCGAGCCCGCGAGCGGTTCGTTGCGAATGCGCTCTTCCAAGCCGTAGGTCATGCTGGTGATGTACAGCTCGGAGTAATCAGGCCCGCCGAAGGCCGGGCAGGTCACGTGGCTCACCGGCAAGCGGATGATGCGATCCACTTGCCCGTCTGGCGCAAAGCGGCGGACCGTGCCACTGCCGTGCAGTGCCACCCACAGATAACCATCGGCGTCGACCGTCATTCCGTCTGGCAGACCGACGTCTTTCGGGATCGAGATCAATCGCTGCCGGTTGCTGATCTCACCGGAGTCCGGGTCGAAATCGAAGGTGTCGATGCCCTGGGACATCGAATCGATGTAGTACATGGTCCGCTGATCCGGACTCCAGTCCAGACCGTTCGATAGCATGATGTCTCCGACCACGCGCGTCACACGCAGGTCAGGGTCGAGACGATACAGCGCACCCGCGGCGGACGTGGGTGAAAACTGCATGGTGCCGGCCCAGAAGCGGCCGAGCGGATCGCATTTGCCATCATTCATGCGATTGTTGGGAAGGTCTACTTCGACCTGAGCCACCATGCGGAAGTTCGTGAAATCCGCGTCCAGGAGCGCGAAGCCGTCACGAACCGCGAGCGCCAGACCGCCGTTGGCACGCAGGACCGCGGCCCCAACGGGTTGGCCGACATCGACGCTCGAATCCTGGCCCGAAGATGGCTCGAACGAGTGGACCGCGTTGTTCATGATGTCCACCCAGATCAGACGCCGGGTACGTTCATCCCACACCGGTCCTTCGGCGACGGCGGCTCGTGGCTGCAGGAGGACTTCGATGTCGACGGTGTCTGGAGTGCTGGTCACAGAACCTCCTGGAGAAACTGGGCGCGCGGTTCGGCGCCGAGCCGCCCGGCCAGCCAGGCGTCAATTGCAGTATGATCGACCGCGCCCCGGTGCGTCCGTACGTATTCCTCGACGGGCACGTTGAAGGCATCGCGCAGATCGGGGTCCGGGTCGATCAGCAGCGCGTGGGCCGTCACGCGGGGAGCATGTCGGGAGGCGTCGAACAACTCCAATGTGTGGCTGACGGAGTTGCGTTGATCCGGCTGGGCGCGAAGATAGTCGTTGAGCTCTTCGGTTGGGTATGCATCGGAGTGTTGTGCGCGGTCCAGCAATCGGTACAGCAGCGGATCCGCGATCATGGCGTCAGAGAATGAGGGCCGACGGGCGGCGGTGATCAGGGCGAGATCGTCACCCTGGATCGCGACGCGTGAGGTGTCGAGCTCGGGGCGCGAAAACAGAAACTCCGCGCCGCGGAGGCAGTCGGCGACAATGCCGCGATAGATATATGTCATTGGGTCGGCGATGCCGAGCGTCAGCAAGCCAGGGTATTCGGCCGCAAAGGGCTGATCGGCGAGGCGCTGGCCCCGATGCACCAACTGGAGGACGACGTAGCGTTCGCGGTCGTGAAAATCGGGTACGTGGTTCACGCTGCCGTAGCGAGGCGTCAGCAGCAGTCCAGGCGCCGGAGTCTGGCGCGGCACGCTGAGGTACCCGAAGATCCGGTACGGGCCGACGCTCGTGAGGCGAACAGAATATCCGCTGAACGTGGCGCTGGAGCGGATGGGCAGCGGTTGTACGTCAGCCGCCATTGGCAGCGACTGGAGTTCGCTGTCGATGTCGCTCCAGAATGTGTCGAATGCCTCGATCATCGCGGTCGCAGATGTTGTGCAAGAAAGCTCTCGACGTTGGCGGCTTCCCAGAACGAGCCCGCGTCATGGGCACAGCCGTCGTAGGGGTGGAGAGTTTTTTCGCAGGTGAGTGCGTCGAACATGGCGAAGCCGGTTTCGGGCGGACAGACGTCGTCCTGGAGGCCGACGTTGACCAGCATGGGACAGCGAATGAGCGACGCGAAATTGATGCCGTCGAAGTAGTTCAACGTTTCGCGCATGGCCTGTTCTCGATCGGGAAAGAGGCGCAAATATTCGTTGAGCTCTTCGTATGGATACGAATGCGTGACTCGCGCCGCGTCGAGGAAGCCGCACAGGTACGGAGCGCCGGCTGCACCGCAGGCGATCACATCGCGGCGTAATGCTGCCGTGGTGATGGTCAGTGCGCCGCCCTGGCTGCTGCCGTGGACTCCAATTCGCGTGCGATCCACTTCGGGTCGCTCGAGCAAGAAATCGACCGCTCGCGCGGCATCGACGTAGAAGCCCCTGTAGGCGTAGGTGTTGCGATCGAGGATGTTGTCGACGAGGAGCCCCGGATAGCCAGGGTTGTACTGGCGATTGGAGCGCAGCTTGCCACGCGGTGCTACACCAACCGTCGCGTAGCCACGTTTGGCCCACGTCTTTGGCAGTGTCGGCTCCGAGATATAGCCCGGAACGATCAGCAGGCCCGCGAAAGGTGGATCTAGTTTCCGCGGAGTGCAGTACCAGCCCGCAATGCGGACGTTGTCCAGGCTGGTGTATGCAATGTCGAAGACGTCGACATCGTCGGTCGAGCGAAACGGAAGCCGCGTCATACTCGAATCGAGAGGAATTCGCCCGGCCACCTGCATGATATCGGACCAGAACGCATCGAAGTCCGCGGGACGAACCGTACTGGTTGGATGGTGCGCGGCGGGGTTGCGTTGCAGCTCGATCGTCATCACTGGCTCAGGACTGGCGTTTTCAAGCCAAGTTCATCGAGCAACGGCCGAGCGTACGTCACGCGTCCCGTCAGGGTCGCCGGATCACCGGTGCAGAGAGCGTGCGCTGCTTCGGCCATCACTTCGGGTGCTTCGAGACGGTCGGACGATACGCCCTCGGTGAGGCGGTGGAAGACAACCCCCGGAGTAGGCACCAGCCCGGAGGGAGAAAGCGCGTTAACGGCGATGCCGTCGGCGTACACTTCGGACGCGAGGCCGGAGGAAAAACGCTCGATGGCGGCTTTGCACATGCCGTACACGGTCGAACCTGGGCGTGAGTTGAAGGGCGGACCCGACGGATGGATTGCGGCGCGGGAAGAGATGTTGAGAATCCAGCCGCGATGTCTTTCGCGCATTCCAGGCAGCACCCGTTGAGCCAGGTCGAACGATGCGCGGACCTGGACCGCGAACATAACGTCGAAATGGCGCTCGGGAAAGTCCAGGACCGGCTCGAAGTACGTCACGGCCGCATTGTTGACGAGGACGTCGATGGGTCCGAGCTCGCGTTCGACGGTTTGGACCAGGCGCTGTCGATCCTCCGCTTTCGCCAGGTCGGCGACGATCGAGAGCACCGAGCCGCCCGCGTGACGGATGGACAGAGCGGTAGTCTCGAGGCTCCCGGTCAGGCGGTGGTCACCCTCATGCTGGGTGCGAGCTGTAATCGCAAGGAAGGCACCGTCGGCGGCGAAGCGACGGGCGATAGCTTCTCCGATGCCACGGCTGGCGCCGGTGACGAGAGCGACCTTCCCCTGCAGGCTGTTCATGGCGGGGCCACGGTAACACGCCTGGGCCAGGCGGGGGAGCGGTCCATTTCCGGCTCAGCAGCGTGCTGCCGGCCGGCGCAAAAGCGAAGTGCTCAGGACTTGCCGGGGAGGTCCCAGGGAATGCCCGTGTGCTCGGCGACCCAGTGGAGCTCGTCCACGGTGAACTGCTCCAGTGGGATGCCACCCTTCGTGTAGTTGCGCACTTTTTCGTTTTCAATTTCCCCCGGCGCATAGACGCGTTCGAATCCGGCACGTGGCGTCGTCGCGTGGATCCGATCGCGCAGCTCGCGGACCTGAGTCGTGAACTGCGCGGGATCGACGAATTGCGCGACGTCGTACGCGGTGAACCAGTGGCTGGTTGAGCCGTGGACCTGGCCACCTTCCGGTCTGGTGCGCTGATCGTCGTAGACGTTGCCGGACAGGAAATTGTTGATCGCCGCCAAGACGATGGCCATGCCCGAGCCCTTGTACTCGGTGAGCGGCGCGTAGGATCCGCCGTTCTGGCGCGCGGCGGGGTCCGTCGTCGGTTCACCGCTTTTGTCCAGGGCCCAGTTGGTCGAGGGTAGCGGCTCGTGGCGGCGGCGGTAGATATCCAGACGATTCCCGGCGACGACGCTCAGGGCGATGTCGAGGAACATCGAGTCCATGTCCGCCGGTTGAAGCTCGGCGCTCTCGTCCACGACGTGGGTCGGCACGACCCACGCGGGTGGGTTGTTGCCGACGAGCGCCTCCCTGGCGCCCCATGGCGCAATGCTCGCCGTGGCGGTCGTGAAGGCGAAACCGATCATGTTGTGCTGGAGCGCCAGTCGCGCCCAGTAGCCGGATGCGCCGTAGTGATTGCTGTGTCGGACGAACACGTTGCCGACACCGAACTCGCGGGCGAGCGCGATGGCGCGCTCCATGCCAACGTGACCTGCCACGTGCCCGTGGGCGTTGTCGGCGTCGATGATTTTCGCCGCCGCCGGACCGCCGACTTCCTGGATGTTCGGGCGCGGATTGATGCGCTTGTCGAGCAGGCCAGACACGTAGTTGCGGAGGTTCTTCAGCCCGTGCGTGACGGTACCGTGCAGGTCCGCGTCGACGATCGCGACGCCGGCTTTGCGGGCAGCGTCTTCAGGTACACCAGCTGCGATGTAGGCACGAGTTGCGAATTCGACCGCCCAGTCACGCGGGACGGTTGCCGCGGCACGGACCACTTCCACCATTGGAAGCTACGGTAGCGCGCCGCTGGTGCGGAGCGCATCTGTGCCCCGCGTCAGCTTTGCTGTTGGGGGCCTTCGGGGCCGAGATCGTCGATGTCGAGCGTTTCGATGAACTCTTTGAACGGGGTCAGCTTCGACTCGTCAACGGGTGTCTCGGGCTCGTCAGCAGATGCTTCCTGAGGTGTCACACCCGCCTGGTCGAGCACGGCCTCATCGACGAAGATCGGGGTCTCGGTCCGTACCGCCAGTGCAATCGCATCCGACGGGCGGATATCGACGCGCTGCTCATTCGTCGCTTGCTCGAGCACCAGTCGGGCGTAGAACGTGTTGTCCGTCAGTTCGACGATTTCGACCCGTCGCAGATGACCACCCAGGTTGGCGATGATGGTGGCAAACACGTCGTGCGTCATCGGCCGTGGCGGCCGCACTCCTTGCAGCGGCATCGCGATCGCCTGAGCCTCGAGTGGGCCGATCCCAATAGGCAACACGCGCTCGCCGTCTCGTTCTTTGAGCAGGAGTAGTGGCGTCGAGCTCGGTGGCGCGATACCCAGACCCGCGATGCTGACTTCGATCATGCCGCGTCTTTCAGTATGGACTCACGGGCGTTGCTGTGTGGCAATTGGCAGCCACACCGACAGAGTGCTGCCACACTGCTCGCCCGGACTCGTCGCCCAAATGTGACCCCCGTGCGCCTCGATCAGTTGGCGGCAGATCGCGAGGCCAAGACCGAGACCGGGAATCTGTTGCGCGGCCGCGTTGGACGCGCGCCCGAACACCTCGAAAATCCGAGACTCCTGGCCCATCGGCAAACCGATGCCGCTGTCGGTCACGTTGATGCGGACCCCGTCGCCGTCGGGTCCCACCGAAACGAGGATATGACCTCCCTCGGGTGAGTACTTCACGGCATTGCTCAGCAGGTTGTCCAACACCTGTTCGAGACGGACCGGGTCGATATCGACGACTAGCCCGTCGCGCACGTCAAGCTGGAACTCGTGGCTGGCTTGCGTCGCGACATAGCGGCCAACGATCTCGCTGACAAACTCACCAATGTCGACCGCCTGCGGTCGAAGTTTCAACTGCCCGGTGCGCAGCCGCGAGATGTCGAGCAAGTCTTCGACGAGTGTGCTCAACCGATCAGCCGCGCGAGCGATGCTGTCGAGGTGGCGCATGCCGTAGACAGGGTCGAAGCGTTCACGTTCGATCGCACGCTTGAGCAGCTGCGCCGTCGCCTTTACAGCGGTGACCGGAGTGCGCAGCTCGTGCGAGGCGATCGAGAGGAATTCGTCCTGGGCGCGTACAGCTTCTTCGGCCTCCGCACGCGCGCGGCGTTCGGATTGGTGGGCGGCGGCGCGATCGATCGCCTGCGCGCCAACCTCGGCCAGCGCGAGCAGCAGGCCCCGCTGGTCGTCGTCGATGCGGCGCGGGGCGCCGAACCATACAGCGAGTGCCGCCAGGACGTGGTCGTCGACTACGAGTGGGACGACGCCCCACTCGTCTCTGAACAGAGGCCGACGCGTGCTGAACACCTCCATCACGGGTGACGGGATGTCTCCGGACGCGTTCGGCATGTCAGTCGCGTATGCAATGCGGATCCCGCTCGCGTCAGAGCCATCGGCGAGCTCGTCTGGTATGGCCACCAGGCCGCCCGCCGCGCCCAGTGAGCTCACGCCTGACTCGGTCAGGATGCGGGCAGCATCCTCTGGTCGGATGACCGCCGCCAGCGCGGCTGTCGTTGCCTGGAGGCGACCGAGGCGCTCGGCGGTTCGCTCGGCAGCGAAGCGCGTCGCACGCTCGCGCTCAGCTTCGACGCGATCGGTCATGTCGCGAGTGACCTTGGCGTAGCCCGCGAGTTGACCAGCGTCGTCGGTGAGCGCCGTAATGACCACGTCTGCCCAGAAGCGTGAACCATCTTTGCGAACGCGCCAGCCCTCCGTCTCAACGCGACCCTCAGCGCGAGCAATGCCGAGGAGCTGCGCGGGCATTCGTGCGAGACGGTCTTCGGGCGTATAGAAGCGCTCGAAGCTCTGCCCGATGATCTCGTCTGGCGCGTAGCCCTTCAATCGCATCGCGCCCTGGTTCCAGGTCAGGACGATGCCGTCGGGTGACAGCATGAACACGGCATAGTCCTTGATGCTGGCGACCAGCAGACGGAAGCGTTCCTCGCTCTGGCGCAGCCGTTCCTCGGACTGGCGTTGGTCCGACAGGTCCCGCGTGATCTTCGCGAATCCACGGAGCACGCCGGTGTCGTCGTACAGAGCCGTGATCACCACGTCGGCCCAGAAATGGCTACCGTCCTTTTTGACACGCCAGCCGCGGTGCTCAACACGGCCTTCACTACGTGCAATCCCGAGCAGGTTCTGCGGCAACCCTGCCTCGCGATCCTCGGGGCGGTAGAAGCGTTCGAAGCTCTCGCCGATGATTTCGTCGGCCGTGTACCCTTTGAGACGTTCGGCTCCAGCATTCCAACTCGCAATCCGTCCCTCCGGAGTCAGAAGGAAGATCGCGTAGTCGACCACGCGGTCGACGAGCAAACGGAAGAGGGCCGCGTCCTGGATGCGCCGTCGGTCGACCGACTGATTGGCCCGGCCTGGGGGCGGGCTGGCTCGATTCACTGGCCTCAAGCGGCCCGCTGTACGAGCCGATCGACGGCGCCGACCAGCACGTCCAGGTCGAACGGCTTTGCGATGCACCCGTTGACGCCGAGTGTCTCCGCGTCTCTCGGCAGGTCACGATGCGCGGAGATGACCAGAATGGGCGTCCCTTGACATGCGGGCTCGAGACGGCAGTGCTCGATGAACGCCCAGCCGTCCATCACAGGCATCATCAAATCGAGCACTATCGCACCTGGGCGCTGCTCGCGCACAAGTGCGAGCGCCTCGGCACCGTTCGAGGCTCGTTGAACGAAGTAGCCTTCCAGCTCGAGCGCCTCGGCGACAGTCGATCGGATGGTGACATCGTCGTCGACAACCAATACTCGCGCTATTGCCTCCGCCGCCACCGCTTCTACTGTACCGTGCTTCGGCGCGCAGCATGGGTTGGTGGCACCCGCGCGCGGGCTGCTCGTCGGCGGTTGCGGTCGTTTTCTGACCTGAATCGAGCATAATCTCAGCTCATGGCGAACACGAGCTCGCGCATGCTGCGCCTGCTCTCCCTGCTGCAGACGCACCGCTACTGGCCCGGCGCCGAGCTCGCCGACCGACTCGGCATCTCCGCCCGCAGCCTCAGACGCGACGTCGATCGCCTGCGTGAGCTCGGTTATCCAGTGACGGCGCATCGCGGCGTCGCCGGTGGCTATCAACTGGCGGCCGGTGCCGCTCTGCCGCCGCTGCTGCTCGACGACGACGAAGCAGTCGCCCTGGCCATTGGCTTGCGCGCCGCGGCGCAGGGCGCGATCGCGGGAATCGAGGACGCGTCAGTGCGGGCACTCGCGAAAGTGGTTCAGGTGATGCCGCCGCGGCTCCGTCGTCGTGTGGACGCACTGCGTTCGGCGATGCAACCCGCCGCCTGGAGCAACGACGCGAACGTCGACCCCGGTGTCCTGACAGTCCTCGCGCAGGCCTGCCGTGACGAAGAGCGAGTCCGCTTCACGTACACCGCCCAGAACGGCGAACAGACGGCGCGTCACGTGGAGCCGCACCGCCTGGTCGCTCTCGGACGGCGTTGGTACCTGGTCGCCTATGACTTGCGACGAGAGGACTGGCGCAGTTTTCGCCTCGATCGCATCGAGCAACCGCGCAGCACCGAGATCCGCTTCCAACCGCGACAGTTGCCGGCGGAGGATGCCGTCGCGTTCGTGCGCGCCAACTGGGGCGCTCCGGCGACGCAACACCGGATCGAGGTGATCGTGTACGCGCCGCCAGGCCGCGTGCGCGGGATGGTTGGTCAGTGGGCGAACGTCGAAGAAATTGATGCGGAGCGAACTCGCCTGCGAATGACGGCGGACACTCTGGATTGGCCGGCGTTTGCGCTCGGGATGCTGCGTACCGACTTTCTCGTCGTGAGTCCGCCGGAGCTCGTACAACATGTTCAGGAGTGGTCGGAGCGCTTCGCGCGCTGCACGGATTCGACGTTCGCGGCAGCAAGCCAGCTCGAACCGTTCACGCGGGCTGCCGCCTCAACTAGCCACACCAATCAACCTGGCGGTTGAACAATCTGGACGCAAAACCGCCCAATCGTTGTGTTCAGAAGTGTTCAGAGGGCTCGGCGTGACGATGCGGGCTAGCTGACCTGGAGCACCGTATTGCCGATGCTCGAGACACGCTCCACGTGGGCGTGAGCTCGAGCGATATCGTCCAGCGACAGACGCGAGGTGATCAGCGGGTGCAACCCGCCCGCTGCCAGCGCCCGTGTGATCTCGGACATGGCAGCCTGCTTTGCGGACTCCGCCATCGTGTACACGAGGATCGCGTGCACGGTGATGTTCTTCACCATCAACTGACGGAACGGCACTTCAGGTTTTTCGGCGCCACGTGAAGCATAACTGGCGATGACCCCGTTCGGTTTGAGGCACGCCGTGCTGGTCGCGAGGTTGCCGCCGAAGTCCACGTCGACGACACGCTCCACACCAGCGTTGGAGGTGAACTTTTGCACCTCGGCGGCAACATCCTGTTCACGATAGTTCAGGACCTGTGATGCGCCGCGGTCGCGCGCCACGCGAGCTTTCTCTTCGGAGCTGACGGTCGCGAAGACGGTCGCGCCGCCCCACACCGCTAGCTGGATCGCGGTACTCCCGACACCTCCGGCGCCGCCCGTCACCAGAATCGTCTGGCCATGCACCGGACCGTCGGCGAAGACCGCGCGGTGTGCAGTCATTGCCGGAATACCCAGGCACGCTCCGCTATCGAAATCAACACTGTGTGGCAGTCGCACCGCGCGATTGGCAGGTACGACGCAGTACTCGGCCGCGGTGCCGCCCTGGCGATTGAATGTCGCCTCGTACACCCACACGCGTTCGCCGACTCGGTGGGTCGGAACTCCGCCGCCGACGGCGTCGATCACGCCCGCGCCGTCCTGGTGCGGGATGACCCACGGAAACGCCATCGGAGCCTGCCGACCGGAGCGGCCGTAGGTGTCGGACGGATTCACACCGGAGGCATGAATTCGTACGCGCACCTCACCGGCGCGCGGCTCCGGCCGATCACGCTCGCCAACTTGCAAGACGTCCTGTGGGTCACCCTGTCGCTCGTACCATGCGGCGCGCATGGTCGAATGCTACAGCTACTGACGTCGCGCTCGCGGGACGACCTCACGACTGAGGAGTTCGATTGCGTGCCAGTAGTTGGGCCATTCGGCTGATTCGGCCTGGTTGAAGATGTGATGATTGATGCCGATGTCAGTCAGGGTGCGAATCTGCTTCAAGATGACGTCCGGAGTTCCGACTACCGTGCGTGCGGCGAGCGCGTCCGGAGAGATACCGGCCCGAGTCGAAAGCTCTTCGGTCATTCGTTTTGCGGCGGCCGTATCTGGTGCGATCGCCATGAACGTCATCTTGCAAATATCGAAATCCGTTACCTCACGACTTGTCGCGCGACAAGCGGAGGCAAACGCATCGTAGCGTTCTTTGATCAGTGCACGGTCCGTACCGCCACCGGCCAGATTCCAACCGGTTGCGTACCGCACCGTCAGATCGAACATCTGTGGCCCACCCGCCGCGAGCCAGAGTGGGACTGTTGGCACAACGGTCTGCAGGCTGGCGTCGCGAAGCGTGTAGTAGCGCCCATCGAAGGTGACGGACTCACCTGCCAGCAGGCGCGCAACAATCGGAACGTACTCCTTGAAGCGACCGATACGGTGGTCGAAGTCGAAGCCGAACGCGGTATGTTCGCGAATCTGGTTGCCAGCGCCGAGTCCCAGGATCAGTCGACCGTGTGCCAGTTCCTGGATCGCGCCAGCCATTTTCGCCAGCAGCGCGGGATGGCGGAATCCCGCCGCCAGCACATTCGTGCCGAGTTGAACCTTCTCCGTCTTCACCGCCAGCGCTGTCAGGAGGGTCCAGACCTCAGGGTACGTTTCGACCTTGCCGTCCCGCTCGAAGTAGAAATGGTCCGGCAGCCAGATGGCGTCGAAGCCCAGTTGTTCGACACGCACACCGTCCTCCAGCATGACGGTGTGACTTGGAAATGGCGTGCTGGCTCGATCGCCAGCGCCGCGCGAGATCAGGTGGACTCCGAACGCAAGCGGCCGCATTAGGCTCTGCTCCGGGCGGCGACACCGTCGCCCGACACCAGCTGCGCGGTGGTGAACAGTTCACTCACGTCCGCCAGGATCGCATCCAGCTCGCGATGATCGGCGGCGTCTAGCTCCACTGCGCCGGGGCCACGCAGCTTCGCGCTCTGGATAACGCCGCGACGGCGGAGAACTTCCTTATAGATGGCTGGACCGTACATCCACTCGATATTGAGTAGCGGAATCAGACGATTGTGCAATGCTCGAGCACGCGTGGTGTCGCCGGACTCCAGCGCGTTCCAGATCGCGACGTGGACGTCAGTCGATTCGCACGCGGGCATCGTGCCGCATGCTCCGCGAGCGAATTCGTCCAGCATGAAACGACCAGCCATACCGCCCATGATGCCTTTCAGACGTGGTCCGACCAGCCGCAACATCTCCGACATGACGTGGCCGGCGGGTAACGTCTCTTCTTTGATGTACTCCACGCCGTCGATTTCCTCGATCAAGCGGGCCATGAATGCAGCCGTCATCGGCGTGCCGACTGGACCCGACCAGTTCTGAATGAACCCCGGTCGTCTTGCTGCCCCGGCGACCACACGGAAATACTCCAGCAACTCGTCTGTGCTCGCTTTCTTGGCGTATGGCGGCATGGCCATGACGGCGTCAGCGCCGATATCGTGAGCATGCTGAGCGAACAGTTGCGACAGCCGTGTCGTGGGTGCGGAGACGCCGATCACAACGGGTACGCGACGGTTGACCGTCTCGACGACGATGTTGGCCACGCGCAGGCGCTCCTGTTCGGACAGGAGCGGGGCCTCGCTTGCATTCACGGGAGCGACAACGCCGTGAGCGCCGGCATCCACGCAGAACTGGACGCAGTTGCGTAAAGAGTCTTCGTCGACGTCGCCGTGGTCGTCGAATGGCGTCACCGGGATCGTGTAGACGCCGCGCATTTGAGCAGAGTTGGCCGGCATTGAGCCAACCTTAGCAGGCTTAGCAGCGCAGCAGCCGGCGTCCTGTCGACGTATGGTTGTGCGCATGGCGGCGGCGAGTGGGGTCGATCTGATCGACGAGATGTTCAGGAGCGAGGGCATGCGCGAGTACCTGGGTGAGCCCGTGACGTTGATCGAGCACATGCTGCAGGCTGCGACCATTGCCGAGGCGGAGGGTGCGCCAGACGAGCTCGTCGCCGCGGCGCTGCTTCACGACATCGGCCATGTACGGACAACTACGCAGTCTGGGAGCGAGGATCGACACGCCGAGGGCGGCGCGACCTGGCTGAGCGCGTGCTTTCCATCTTCAGTCACGGAGCCGGTGCGACTGCACGTCGCGGCGAAGCGGTACTTGTGCGCGGTCGAGCCCGAATACGCAGCGGGGCTGTCGGGCGCCTCGACGCGATCGCTCGCCGCGCAGGGTGGAGCGATGTCTCGAGCCGAGGTCAACGACTTCGAGCGTTCGCCGTATTTTTCGAACGCGGTGTCCGTCCGTCGCTGGGACGAGGCGGCGAAGAATCCTGACGTGCAGACGTATCCGTTCGAGCATTTTCGGCCGCTGCTGGAGCGTCTGCAGATATCGACATGATCGCCTCGTACTGCGCGATGTAGCGCTCCAGCGCCGCGTCGACCGCGGCGCCGTTCTTGGTCGCCAGCAGGTCCAACAGCAGGCCGCGAATCACGGCGACTCCGAGGCGCGCCTCGGCGCGCGCGACGTTCTGAGGAATGCCGCGGTTGATGGCGTACGCGGCCACCGGGTCGACCCACGCGTCGACGATGTCGTCCAGCAGGCCCGTCGTGCCCGGGCGCGACTGCAGCGCCTGTGCGTACATTTCGAAAAACAGTCGCTCGTGAGGAGCGAAGCGCGGATCAGTGAAGTGGCGCCACATCACGCGGATGCCTTCACCTGGCGACAGATCGGGCTGGGCACGCATGAGCTCCGCGAAGAAGTCGCGCTGGGCGGCTTCGACGCTGCGAATGATCGCGACGAGCAGGCCTTCTTTGGAGCCGAAGTGATAGATGAGCATGCGGTGGCTGGTGCCGATGGCGGCGGCGAGCTCGCGCAGGCTGAGCTCGGACAGGCCGTTGTCGAGGACGTACTCGACGGCGGCACAGAGGAGGCGTTGGCGGGGTCCGTCGAGGGATGGCGCTTGCGCTGACAACGACAATAGTGTACCATGCGGTACATGTACCAGTCGGTACAACAGCACGGATCGCGGCACTGCTTGTGAGTGCTGGCTGTATTCCAGGCACAGAGTCGGTCAACTCGCCAGAAAGCTGCGCCGGCACCCATTACGACCTGAATGTGAAAACTGGAGGACGCCGTGATCACGAACGTCTCCGCCGAACGCCTCATCGACGCGCCACCCGCCGTGGTCTATCGCTGCCTCGCCGACTACCAACACCATCACCGACCTGGCGGCTTCTTGCCGCCCGCCTTCAGCAACATGCAGGTGCTCGAAGGTGGTGTGGGCGCCGGCACCACCATGCGTTTCAGTGTGCGCCTGGCCGGCCGCACGCGGACCTTCACGCACCACGTCACCGAGCCTGAGCCGGGGCGGGTCCTGGTGGAAGGCGATGACTCTGTGCGTACCGTCTTCACGGTCGAGCCGGACCAGACCGGCGCTCGCGTGCGGGTCGACACACGCATGTCGGTGCCTGGTCTCGAGGGGGTGGTGAATCGATTCCTGGCGCCGAGGCTGATGAAGCCCCTCTACGATGAGGAGCTTCGGCGACTGGAGGAGTACGCCCGCGCTCAGGCCTCCACAGAGGTCGCTGCCTGACGCAGGCGAACTCTGCCTATGACTATGTGACCGTGCTTGGCTGCGCGGCGGAGGGTGCGGCTGCGGCGGTGCTCGCGGCAGCGGCCATCGCTTCTTCGGACTCGACGGAGATGTCCTGCTTGGAGCGCTCCGGCATCAGCACCGTCGCGATCAGACTGATGCCAGCGCACAGGAAGATGTACCACGCGATCGGCTGACTGGACTTGTACGCGCCCAGCAACGCCGCCGCGATCAGCGGAGCGGGACCACCTGCGAAGATCGACGCCAGCTGGTAGCCGATGGACGAGCCGCTATACCGGAGTCGCGTCGGGAAACCTTCGGCAATCATCGCCGCCTGAGGACCGTACATGACATCGTGGAATACCAGCGAGAGCGCCATCGCAATGAAGGCGAGCGCGGGGACGCCAGTGTCCAGCAATCCGAAATAGACGAACCCCCAGATGGCGGTTCCGATCACACCGACCAGGTACACCGGTTTGCGGCCGAAGACATCTGAGAGATGACCGGAGGTCGGAATGACCAGGACCGACAACATCGATGCGACGAGCACCGGAATCAGCACGGAGTTGCGGTCCATCCCGAGCACGCCAGTCGCGTAGGCGAAGATGAAGCTGGTGTAAATGTAGAAGGGAGCCTGCTCGGCCATGCGCACGAAGGCGGCCAGCAAGATCTCCTTCGGGTGACTACGAATCACGGCGACGACCGGCTGTTTTTCGAGTCGGCGATTTTCAACCAGTCGGCGGAACGCGGGTGTGTCCAGAATCCCGAGCCGGATGTACAGACCGACAAAAATCAATACAAAGCTGAACAGGAACGGAATGCGCCAGCCCCAGGTGAGAAATCCATCGCCTGAGATTGCGCTGAAGATGAGCAGCGCGAGGTTTGCCAGCATCAATCCGCCCGGTCCGCCGAATTGTGGCCAGCTGGCGATGAAACCGCGCCGGTTCTGATTACCCCACTCCATCGCCAGCAAGACGGAGCCACCCCACTCGCCACCAACTCCGATGCCCTGGATGAAGCGGAGGACTGACAGCAGCACGCCACCCCAGATGCCGATGGTCGCGTAGCCGGGCAGGACGCCAATGAAAAACGTGCCCATGCCCATGAGAATGAAGGTGGCGATGAGCGTGGCTTTGCGTCCGATGCGGTCGCCGAAATGACCGAAGATTGCGGCGCCAACGGGTCTGGCGAGGAACCCAACGAAGTACGTCCCGAAGGCCAACAACAGGCCGGTGTTCGGGTCGGTCTCGGGGAAAAACAGCTTGCCGAAGACGAGCCCGGCGGCTGTGCTGTACAGCAGGAAGTCGTACCACTCGATGGTGGTTCCGACAGTGCTGGCGACGAGGGCCCTGAGCAGCATCTTGCGCCGTGCTGCATCGTCGGCGGTTGGTGACGTCGTCGCGTTCGTCGCGTTCGTCGCGTTCGAAAGCCCCTGGGATTGGCGCATGCGAGTCCTCCCGCTACACCGTGTGTATCGCCCTGTTCCCTGACTACCCCGCACGCAATAGTGCGGGCCGACCCTGAGGGCCGTCAAGAAGTTCTTCACGAAAACTTCATGCGTTGCATGCACCGCATGCACCGCTTGCGCGTGAGGCGACCATCGCGAAGCCGTTACCAGCGACATGCCCGCATGGCGCGCGGTCGCGCTTAGAAGATCTAGGGGCTATCGCCGCGTTGCGCGCCAGGCCTCGTATTCGCGCAATGTGTCCTGGTTGGATGGATACACACCCAGGATGCTGCTGCCGCCTTCGACCTTTTCGAGGATGAA
>JAFAPL010000870.1 GCA_019247135.1 Chloroflexota bacterium
TAGTCGGCTCCGAGCACCTCCAGCAGGCTGGACCGCGTAACACGGGCGATCAGCGCCGCCGCGGCGGCTCCGAGCGTCAGCGACGGCAGGACGAGGTGGTCCAATCCGTCCTGGCCGAACGACGGGAACCAGCCCAGCCACACCGAAAACACCAGGATGAGCATCAGGCCGAGCCAGAACGATGGCGTGCAGATGCCAAGAAGCGCCATGACCATGCTGGCGCGATCGAGCCACGTGTTGTGGCGGACGGCGGCCAGCAGGCCGAAGCCGATGCCCAGCACGATCGCGAACACTATGCTCAGGGCAGCCAGCCGGAGGGTGGCGGGCAGCCTGTTCGCGATCTCTTCCGTCGCCGGCACGCGCGAAACGGTCGAGCGGCCCCAGTCGCCCTGGAGCGCGTGTCCGATCCAGTACACGTATTGAACGGGCAAGGGCTGGTCGAGGCCCCATTGGCGGCGCATCAGTTGGACCTGATCCTCGGTGGCCTCGGCGCCGAGGGCCAGTCGAGCGGGATCGCCGGGGATGAGGCGCATCGTGAGAAACACGAGTACCGATGCGCCAAACAGGAGCGGCACAAGCAATATCAGCCGGCGGATGATGAACCGGATCACTGCATCAATGGACTTCGTCGCCTATGGGGCGAGCGGGCGTCGATGCGTACGTGCCTCGGAGCTCGACCCACTCCCCCTACCCCCTCTCCCTCCAGCCCAGGGAGGAGGGGGAAAATAACCTCTCTCCGAGGGTCCAAGGGGCGAGGCCCCTTGTAAATCCCCTCTTGGAACTCCCCCTCTCCCTCGCCAGGGAGAGGGGGCCGGGGGGTGAGGGTTGACCCCGCATCCAGCGGCAAATCTCTGCCGGTCCGTGCTAGGCGGTGTAGTACGCGGTCCGCAGGTACGGAATGCCGTCGGGCTGCATGATGGCGCCGCCGGCGTTATCGCGAATCGCCGCAAAGTACGTTGGCGCGTACAGAAAGACATTTGGCGCGTCGTCCATGATCATCTGCTGCGCCTTCGCGTACGCGTCCTTCCGCTGCGTGTCGTCCGTGAACTGCAGCCCCTGCATGATCAGATCTTCGACCTGCTGGTTGGAGTAAAAGCCGTAATTCGCCCCGGCCGGCGGCCACTGCGTTTTGCTGTAAATCGACCGTAAAGCCCAGTCAGCATCGCCCGTGGATGGTGACCAGTTGCTGATCAGCAGCTCCGTGCTGGACTGATCGAGCGGCTTCGACTCCTCCGCCGTGTAGGCCGCCTGCTCCATCTGGACGACGTCAACCTGGACTCCGATCTGCTGCAGCTGCCCCTGGATCGCGACGGCGCGGTCCTTGCTGGGTGCCGTGACGCGGAGTGTCGCGTTGAAGCCGTTCGGATACCCGGCCTGCGCGAGCAGCTGTTTCGCCTTTTGCGTATCGTACTCGTACGTTTTGATGCTCTTGTAGCCCCAAACTCCGGCAGCCATCGGCGAATCCACGATCTTGCCTTTACCGAGCTCCGCCACCTTCAAGACCGCATTCTTGTCGACCGCGTAATTCAGCGCCTGGCGCACCATCGGATTGTCGAATGGCTTGCGCTGATCGTTCATCGTCACCCAGTAGACCGAGATGCTGTCCGATTCCAGCACCTTGACCCCGCTGGAGGATTGGAGCTGCTGCGCTTGCGGCGCGTTCAGCGGGCCCGCAAACTGCGCGCCAGCGCTTTGCACGGCAATCGCAAGTGAGCTTGGGTCGGAAATGCCTTTGATGGTCATGTGCGAGACCGCCGCGGCATGTGCCTTGTCCCAATAATCTGGATTGACATCGAATGTCATGTGATCGCCGCGGACCCATTCGGCGAACTTGAATGGGCCAGTGCCAACCGGATGTGTACCGAAGTCCTGGCCGTATTGCTTGAAGGCCGTCGGACTCGGAATTCCGCCTGCCGGATGCGCAATCGTGGCCACCAACGCCGCGAATGGTTGCTTGGTGACGAGACGGACGGTGCTGTCGTCGACCGCGTCCACGTGGTCGATCGCCGCGCTGAAATAGCCGTGGCGCTTCAACTGCGCGTCGGGCGCCAGGACGCGTTCAAACGCCGCCTGCACGGCGGCCGCGTTGAAGGGCGTGCCGTCATGGAATTTCACGCCCTGTTTGAGTTTGAACGTGAAGGTCTTTGCGTCCGGCGACGGCTCCCACGAGTCCGCGAGCTGGTTGACGATATGCATGTCCTGGTCGAGCCCGACCAGTCCTTCGTACAGGCACTTGTCCGCGCCGAGCGACGAGTTGAAAAAGGTGTCGTGGACATCCAGCGAATCTGGCTCGACGTTCAGCGCCACCACAAATGGTCGGTCGACGAATGCCGCCGAAGTCGGTGCAACCGCGACGGCAGGCGTGCCCACGGTCTGGGCCACGAACGTCGGCGCTGCCGCGGCGCCTGCCTGCGCTCCGGCTGCCGCCGGGCCCGCCGTCGCGGCCGCGGGAGGCGCCGCGGCTCGGCACGCGGCGATGATGCCCGAGAGTGTCGAAACCGTCGCGCCCATCGCCACCAGGCGCAGAAAGCGGCGGCGGTCGAGGCCGCACCGTTGCCACTCTTCGTCAAGCGCTCCATACTCGTCAACCCGGTCCATACTCAGCCTCCCGTCTGCGCGTGGCGTGTCGATGGTACGCCAGCATGCGCCGCCGCATATGAAGGTCACGACGTTTGCGAGCGTTTGCGAGCGTTTGCGAGCGGAGTTGCACGTTCTGCGTGGCCTTTGCCGAGCCACGAGATCAGCATGGTGGCTATGAACGATTGGCTGATTCTCGCCCTGTTTCTGTGTGGGCTCCCTGCGCTCGACGTGACGGCACTGCTCTTCGGCTACGACAGCCGCGAAGGTTTTCGCCCAGGCACGACACGCAACTGGTCAGACTGAGCGATGGGCGCTGGCACGCACCAGGGCCGCCCCGGTTCAATGGACGTGCATGACGAGCCAGAGCAACTTGCGCGCGCGGATTTCGGCCGGGGAGGAACTGGTCATGCTGCGCGGAGACATCACCTGGAGCAAGGACCAACTCGCGTCCGCCTGGCAGGGCGGCAAGTACGACTTCATCTGGCTGGACTCACAGCACTCGCCCTACACGGATCAACACCTGGTCAGCTTCACGGGCGCGGCCGAGCAGCTCGGGATCCCCGTGCAGCTGCGCGTCCCGCATACGCGTGAGGCGCACAAGGTCGGGCGCTTCATGGACCTGGGCATCACAGGGGCGCTCGTGCCCGAGGTCATGGAAGCCTCGACGGTTGAGGATGCTGTTGCGTTCGCCTACTACGGGCCAAAGGGACGGCGTAGCTGGGGCGGCGCGAATCGGCTGGGCATGCGCACCCGCGGCGCACCAACGGCGCGGCGACAGTACGCCGACTGGTGGAACGAGACGGTCACCCTCAGTATTCAGATCGAGTCAGTGGAGACGGTGACCAACATCGCCCGACTCATCCGGCCCGGGATCACGCATGTCACCTTCGGGCCGAACGACCTCGAGTTCTCGCTCGAGCTCGAGCGGCATGCCGCGCAGCCGTACAGGACGGTCGAAGCGTGTATGCAGCACGTGGCCGAGGAGCTCAAGAGCAGTGGCATCCCCATCTCGATGGGAACGACGACCACCCCGGAGGAGCGGCAGAAATACCGCGACCTCGGCGTCACGATCTTCATGGCGGCGCCCTGATCGGGGGCGACGAGTAAGAATCAGCTGTCGTCGGTGGCGATGGTCAGGTCGTCGCCACGCATCAGGCGCACGGCGATCTGATAGGTCTGGTGAAGCGCACGCGGGGTCGGCGCGTGCGCAGCCAGGTAGCGAGAAATAGACACCAGCGTGCGCCGCGCGGCCAGCGGATGGTCCTCGCGCAGCATGTTGAATTGCTGGACCCCAGCTTCGAGCGTCTGGTATCCGTGGAAGTCGCTGTCTTCGCGCAACACGGCATGGCCGAGAACGCTGACTACCCGGCCCGATTCGCGGGCGCCCACGAGAGCATCGACGGCTTCTGCTACGGCGGCGACCTGTTGCTCGCGATCCATCAAGTCCAGCAGCTCCATGCTGGCCGCGCGGCCGTTCCCAGCATGGGGGCGCTCGTCCGGCAGACGCGCGGCCGGCACGTTCAGAAAGCGGTCCAGGTAGACCCGCATCGCGGCGTGATACAGACCGCGCGCCAGGTCGCGCGAAGGTGCCCGACGTAGCGCTTGCGCGAGTGCCTGGCACGAGGTCCACGTGTTGTGGACGGAATCCCAATCCGCGAACTCATTGCTGGTATGGAAGCGGCCGATGCGCAGGACTGACGCGTGCGCAACAGCCCGACCCGTTTCGGCTGGCGCGACGCCACGCTCGAGCGCTGCCGTGATGGCCTGGACTCCGGCGGCTGGCTCGTCCTGCAACACGGCCGAAACGAGTCTGTCGAACTCGTCTCCGAGTGGCAAGGTGCCCATTTCCATGCGGCCCAATCCGTCCAGATGAGTGGCAAGGATGTCGATCAGGTCGATGGGGTTCCGCCAGGCGTTCTGTTCCTCGGAGCGCTGCGCGCGACACAGGCCACCGACCACGGATGGCAGAGTCGCGGATGCTTCAGACCACCCGACCAGGTCCAGATATTCACAAGCTTTATTGATGAAGTCGAGCACGTGTCCGGCGTCGAGGTAGACGTGGTCCGTCGCCGCGGCGAAGAGCATGTCCGCGAGGACGGCAGGCTGCACGCCGCGCGCGATGGCGGTCTGGAGGATGCGTTCGGCGCCGTCCTCGTCGCGGACCTCGACGGCGCGTCGGAACCATTCCTTCAATCGCGCGGAAGGGACACTGGTCGACGGGAGCGGCTCCAGATCGAATCGCGGCGGCCCACCAGCCGTGTCATCGGCGACCCGGACCGCGCCGTGCAGAAGAGCCAGCGGACGATCTTCAGGCGCCAGTACTGGCAGCAGTCGGCCCAGCGCCGTCAGGATGGTCATGCCCATATTCCAGCCCCGGCCGCGGTAACGCAGTCCGTACCGGCCGATGGTGCGCACCACATCCGAGGCTGGCGTGCCGCCGCCCTGCAGGGCGATAGAGGCTTTGGCAAGCACGAACTCGAGCTGATGCTCGAGGCCTTCTTCGAGACGTGCAAGCCAGTGTGCTTCACGATCCTGGCTGGACGGTTCGTCCAGCACCAGGTACACCCTGTCATCATCCACTTCGACCCGGAAGGTGCGTACGTTGTCGGCGAACGGATCGAGCGTGCCGCCGCCCTCCAGGTCGAATCGAGCGTGATGCCAGTGGCACGTGAGCAAGCCGTCTCGAACCGTGCCGCGGCTCAACGGGAAGCCCATGTGCGGGCAGCGGTTATCGACCGCGTAGAAGCGGCCATCGTGCGAAAACACGGCCACGCCGTGCCCGCCGGCCGCAACCACCGTGCAGCCGCGTTCGCGGACTTCGGAGACGGATCCAACCGAGACTCGTTCGGCGGCGAGGGTGCTCATGCTTGTGGGCTCCTGGGCTGCAACGGTACACCCGCCAGAGCGCTGGTGACATCGGAGACACGCGGCGGCCGACCGGATTGGCGGTAGGAGTGGATCAATTCACCGTTCAGATACAGGTCCAGCTCGTCGTAGCCAACCGGAATCAGGGCGAGTGAGTCGATCCTTTCGTCCAGCTGAGCAAACAGCCGGCGCGCGAGAGACAGAGCCTCGTCCTCGAAATCGAGGCTGTAATGGATGACGAAGTGCACGCAAGGCTACTGATGCTTGCGCAAAACAGCTCGCTCCGCATGGGCTTGGCCCCGGAGGGTCACTTTGATGGACTGCTCCTGCCGCAGCGTGGCCGCGCATTCCGCACAGCTCATTTAGATGCTGACGGAAACCTCTCCGTCCGAGACATCTACCTCATAGGTGACGACGCGTACGTTCTTGTCGAATACAGATTGTCCGGTGCGGATGTCATATTCCCAGGAATGCCAGGGGCAGCGCAGGATCTTGCCTTCCTCGCCGTATTTGAACTCGTACACGTCGGACGGCAGCGCCGTGCCCATGACCCGACCCAGACACACTCGTGCCGCCTGGTGCGGGCACGAGTTTTTGAGCGCGTAATACTCGCCGTCGAGGTTGAAAATCCCGACCTCGCGTCCCTCGACGCGCACAATTTTCCGACCGCCGGGCGGAATCTCATCCACGCGCGCAACGACGTGGCGTGCCATGCTCAGGCGGCTACCTTGCGGCCTGCCAACAGGCGTTCGCCGTACACACTCAAGGCGTTATCGAACAGCACGCGTTGGCGGATCGACTCGGGGATGTCGACCAGCATTTCGAATGGATCGCCCAGGGCCAGGTCCGGGTAGCGGCCGGAAAAGAGCAGTTTGTGCTCGCCGTCGATCATGTCGAGGACCTGCCGCAGGTACTCCGGCCGCGGTGCCGCTTCGAGCGGGTAGGTGGTCGAATAGAAATGCTCCAGCATGTACGCGCTCGGCGGCTCCTTCACCCACGGCGTCTCCGAACGCTGCGCCTTCCAGTTCTTGTCGAAGCGCCACATGACGTGCGGCAGCCAGAAGATGCCGCCCTCGCAGAGCACGACTTTCAGTGTCGGGTACTTCTCGAAGACGCCCTCGGTCACCATGCTCATGATGTGCGCCATGTAGTTCTGCGGGATCGCGCCGTACCACTCGAAGTACGTGCTCGGGTGGCCGACGGCGGTGGACGCGGGCGACATCCCCGCCCCCTCGCCGCCGATGTGCAGGGCCAGCGGCAGGTTGTGGCGTGCGCAGGCGGCATAGATCGGGTGATACTGGCGGCGGCCCAGAGGCGTCTCCGCCGCGCTGCCAAGGAAGACCTGCACCATGCCGGGATCGTCCCCCAGCCGGTCGATCTCCGCCACCGCCTGCGCCGGGTCCTGCGGCGTGACGAGGATCGAG
>JAFAPL010000929.1 GCA_019247135.1 Chloroflexota bacterium
CACGTCGCTGGCGATCCCACAGCCCGGCGACGACACCGTCCACGAGCAGCACAGGGAATGGCGCTGCTGTTCCGCGCCGGAGCTGGGCCGGAGCAGAGCTGGCAATGAGCTGCGCCCGTGGATGCGCGCCTACTACGTAGGAATCGAACTGCGGCAGCAGGTGCACCGCCGAGTGCCGACGAACATGCCCGAATTCATCACATCGCAACGCATACGCCTGCCAGCCTTCGACTTCAACCGGCTCGAGCTCATCGCCACGGCGACATCTTCCCGCCGAACGCCGCGAACTTTGGGTCGACTAGCCAGGCCCCGAGTCGCTGCACCAGCGCGGCCTCGAGCTCATTTTTGGTCATCGGTGTGAGGTCGAGCAGATCACCAATCGCACCAACCGCCCTCGTCGCGCGCTCGTGGGGCAACACCTCGCTAGCGGTCGTGGAGACGCGCGGCGCCGGCTTCTGCCGCAATGCCGCGAGCCAGAAGGCGAGCTCGCTGGTGGGGAACAGATGGACGGTGCCCCGCAAACCGTACGTCCTCAGCCCATTCCAGCAGACGCACTCGGTCATTCTTGCACTGGCAAGCGCGGCTACCCGCGATCGAGAGGACGTCGTAGCGCGTTCGGTTGCTACGCTGTTCCGGCGCATGCAGCCCCTGCCGGCCTTCGATGACGTCGCGCGGGAGCCCTTTTCGTCCGAAGCCGCGCGCTTCCTCGCCGAGCTCCTCGTCGAGGGCGTGCCAGCCATCGCGCGCGGTGACCTCGAGATCGTCTCGATTGCCCGTCGCCCAGGCGTCCTCTCGAAGGTCGCGGTGCGCACCGCAGCTGGCCTGCCGATGGTGCTCGGTGATCTTGCGCCGCTGCGCGACCAGCTCGACCGCGAGCGCGTCGAAATCGTCCCGTGGCACCCTGATTCCCGCCGCTATATCCAGCAAGCGCTCGGGCTGGCTGAGCCGCCTGGCATCGTGCTCTTCCCAGCTATCCAGCACGCGCGCGTGTTCCTGGGCGACATCGACCTGCACGGCATCGCCGGCTGGCGCAACCTGAACGTCATCCTGGCTTCGATGTTGACGGGCTGGCGCATCCGCCTTCTGCCTGTCGCGGAAACGGCCGCCTGGCGCAGACTCCAAACCGCGCGCATCAGCGGCACATCAGTCTTGGCGACCGTCCTCGGCCCGCGTGAAGTCGAAGTCCACGGTCTGCGCGCGCGCATTCGTCTGACGACGGCGAGCCTCGGCACTGAGCTTCAGGTCCGGGTCACACGGATGGACCCGGACGAGGGCCACATCACCGTTACAGATCGTCTTCGGTCGACGGGTCAGTTGCGTCTTCCGATTGCGGTTTGACGCGCAGCCGTGGCGCGCACTGGGAACACACGCCGTGACTCACGTCACCGCGGAGGACACGCGCCCAGATCCGAAACCGCCCGGCACGGTCGAGCACTCGCCCGCACCACGCGCACTGGTGAACGAGACCGTCGGGTGCGCGCGGGTAAGCCAACCCGTCCAGTGTCGGCAATGGAAGTTGCACCAGACGCATCGGCGGCGCCGACACGATGCACGCCGGCGGACCTGATCGGACGCCAGTTGACATTACATGCGCATGACAAACCGCGCGTAACGGCGTAGGTTAGACGGCGCAGGACGCTTTCGAAAAAGCACGAAGAAAACCCCCGAAGGAGCCACACGTGTGACGCAGTCAGCCCCGAGCTACGGTCCTGGCGTGCCGATGTGGGTCGACCTGGCGACCCGCGACGTTCAAGCTTCCGCCAACTTCTACGGCCAGTTGTTCGGCTGGCAAGCCGAGGACATGGGCGAGCAAGCCGGTCACTACACGATGTTCCGCCAGGATGGGAAGATGGTGGGCGCGGTCTCGCCGCCCATGAGCCCTGACACGCCGCCGGTATGGTCGACGTACTTCCAAACTGACGATGCCGCCGCTACGGCGGAGAAAGTCAGAGGCGCGGGCGGTCAGGTCATGGTCGAGCCGTTCGCGGTCATGGACCAGGGCACGATGGGCGTGTTCGCCGATCCCGCGGGCGCGGCCTTTTGTGTCTGGCAACCCGCGGCCCACAGGGGCGCGGAGCTGGCCAACACGCCGTATAGCTTTTGCTGGAACGAGCTGCATACGCGGGACCTGGCGGCCACGAAGAACTTCTACCCACGTGTTTTCGACTGGGGCGTACAGGCCAACCCCATGCCAGAGGGCGGCGAGTACGTCGAGTGGCAGGTGAACGGTCGAAGCATCGCTGGCGCGACGAACATGCAACCTGGCGTTCCGGCCGAGGTTCCGTCCTACTGGCTCGTCTACTTCGCGGTCGCCGATTGCGATGCCACCGTGAGCAAGGCCCAGCAGCTCGGCGCTCGCGTCATGGCGCCATGTATGGACATCCCACAGGGCCGGTTTGCGATACTCATCGACCCACAGGGCGCGACACTTGGAGTCATTCGAGTCTGACAGCGCCAGGAGAGGGAGAGGGCAGAGCTGGTATGCACAACGGTAACGGCCGACACGAGGCGGTGATCATCGGCGGCGTACGCACGCCCTTCGGCAAGCGCGGTGGACAGTTGAGCGGCTGGCATCCGGTCGAGATGCTCAGCTTCACGCTCAAAGGTCTACTCGAGCGAACCGGCGTCGACCCGACGGCCGTGGACGACGTGATCGGCGGCTGCGTCGGCCAGGTCGGCGAGCAGGCGTTGAACGTGACCCGCATGGCCTGGCTCGACGCCGGCCTGCCGGAGAGCACGCCCGGCACCACCGTTGACCGCCAGTGCGGCTCAGGCTTGCAAGCGCTCCAGTTCGCCGCGCAGGGCGTCATGGCTGGCGGGTACGACCTGGTCGTCGCGTGCGGCGTGGAGAACATGAGCCGCGTCCCACTCGGGTCGAACGTGATCTCGCCCGACAAGACGCCGATGACGCCAGGCATTCGCGATCGCTACCAGGTGGAGCACTTCAACCAGGCCATCGGTGCGGAGATGATCGCCAGGCAGTGGGGTCTGTCGAAGACTGCGTTGGACGAGTTCAGCGCTCGCAGCCACCATCTGGCGGCTGAGGCGACCGCGGCGGGCAAACTGCGCCAGGAGATCCTGCCCGTGCCCGTCGAGGGGACGACCATCGACACTGATCAGGGCATCCGACCCGACACCAGCATGGAGAAGCTCGCCACCCTCAAGCCGGCCTTCGAGGGGCTCGAGCTGTTGACCGCGGGCAACTCCAGTCAGATTTCCGACGGCGCCTCCGCGCTCCTGGTGGCCTCACGCGAAAAGGCGGAGGAGCTTGGCCTGAAACCACGCGCCCGCTTTGTGCAGTTTTCTCAAGTGGGCTCGGACCCGGTCATGATGTTGACGGGCCCGATCCCCGCGACTCGCAAAGTGCTTCAACGCGCCGGTCTGTCAACCGACGATATCGATGTGTTCGAGGTCAACGAGGCGTTCGCGCCCGTATGCCTGGCCTGGCAGGAAGAGATCGGCGTCGAAACAGATCGGCTGAATGTCAACGGTGGCGCCATCGCTCTCGGCCATCCGCTGGGCGCGAGCGGTGCGCGGCTGATTCTGACGGCGATGAACGAACTCGAGCGGCGCGAGGGCCGTTACGCGTTGGCCGCCATCTGCGAAGGCGGCGGGATGGCCAACGCGGCGATCATCGAGCGGCTCTAAACCCGCAACCGCCCATCACGTCTGGCGGGCCCACCCTAGGCCGGCCAGATCTGATGGCCGCCGTCGACGCGGATCACCTGGCCGGTGATGAAACTCGCACTCTCCGAGGCCAGGAACGCGACCGTGCGCGCCACCTCGAGAGGATCGCCGTAACGCTCGAGCGACGGCTCTGTCGACAATCGCCCGGGGTCGAGCGGCCGACTCGCTCGAAAGCGCGGCGTCAGCACGCCACCTGGCGCCACGACGTTCACCGGCACGTTGTATGGCCGCAGTTGCACGGCGAGACACCGCGAGTACTCGATCACCGCCGCCTTTGCGGTGGCGTACATCGATCCGTTCGCCACGCCGTGGAGTCCATCCACGCTGCTCACCGTGACGATCCGCCCCGCGCGCCGCTGCATCATCTCGGGCGCAACCGCGCGACACGTGAGGATGCACGACATGAGGTTGCGGTCGAACACCGCGCGCATGTCTTCGAGCGAGACGAACACCGCGTCATTCGGATCAGGTTTGCCGGCATTTTTCCCGCTCGTGCCGGCCGCCCCGATATCTCCGCCCGCGCACGCCACGAGCACGTCGATCTGCCCGAAATGCTCACGGATCTCGCCCGCAATCCGTTCGACCGTCGGCGCATCGGCCAGGTCGCCGTGCACGGGCAACGCATCGACGCCGTGCTCGCGTGCAATCTGGTCGGCGACGGCCACGAGCGAATCCGCTTCGTCGAAGGCGCGCGTGGAAGTCGGCGACGTCCCGTGCACCGCGACACGCGCGCCGCAACTGGCCAGGTGCGAAGCCACCACGCGTCCGATCCCGCGCGATGACCCCGTCACCCAGACGACTTTACTGTCGAGAGACCAGTTCGGCTCGTGCACCAGTGCTTCGATTGTGCAGACCGGCAGAGGGATCCGTCGAGGGACGCCACCAGCGCAGTGCCAGGGTGAGTCCGAACCAGAGTCCGAGACAAAAGACCAGCACAACAGCGGCCACGCTCACGGCGAAGGCGGTCGAGCCCGAGACTTTTTCGGCCACCACCAGCAGATCGCCCGACAGGCCGAGCGCCAGAGGCACGAGCGCCGCCAGCACCATCGCGCTGGAAAACGACTGAATGCGCTGTGTGTCTTCTCCGCGTTCGACGATGCGGTGAAACGCCGCGGGCGCGAGCAGCAGAATCATGCTCAACGCGATGCAGCCCAGGCTCGCGACATGCACGTATTGAAGCTGTTTAGGCAGTTTTTCGAACGCATCCGTCAGCATCGCGATGAACTGGAAACCCAGCAACGCCTGCACGCCGGGCAGCACGACGCGCGCCTCAGTGAGGACCTGTTTGATCTTGGCGGATAGTGGGGTGCCGTTCGCCATTGCCATCTCCTCCTGCGCAGCAGCCACGGATTCGCGCATGGCCTGCGAAACGCCGCTGATGGACCGCGTGTAGATTCGAACGAGCCATTCCACGCCGTACCACATGCTGATCGCGAGGCCGCCGCCGAGGATGCCGACGACCAGCGCCGGCGTGCGCCCGAGCACGCCATCCGATGCTACGAACAGGTTGATGCCGATCGCCAGGGCGAACGGCAGCAACGCGAGCGCGGCGATGCGGTTGGTGAACGCGACGACCCGGCGCGTGTCCTCGCCTTTCTCGGCGATCTGGTGATACGCGCCGGGGGCGAGCAACAGGCCAACGGCGACCAACATCAACAGCAAGGCCAGAAGTTTGAGGTGCTGGACGTCCGTCGCCAGACGGTCGAAACCCGGCTGGAATACGCCCTGATATTGGAAGGCGAGCAGAACCTGCGAGCCGAGGATGAGCATCCGGGTTTCGTTGAGGGCGTTTTCGACCTTGTCGGTGAGCTCGGCCACGGCTGCACCGGCATCTCAGGGCAAACCGCGTGCCGTGTTAACAGCAGGTGAACGATTGCCGACGTGTCCCGCGGGGCCTGCCTCGGTACCACTGGTGTGCCACGGCGGGCAACCGCGTCGATGCCCATCCGTGCACACGCCATGCGGCGGGGCAACCCGCGTCGATACCCATCCGTGCCCGCCAGGCATTCCCTCGCGGCCGCGCCGATGCCCATCCGTGCGCAAGCCTGCCCTTTCCCGCGGCCACGCCGGTGCCCATCCGTGCGCAAGCCAGCCGTTCCCCTCGCGGCGGCACCGATCGCGCCGCGTGGTTGTACGCTCGAGCGCATGACGGTCCGCACAGTCGGCATCCTCAGCCCGGGCGAGATGGGCAGCAGCATCGGCTATGTCCTGCACCAGCACGGCGCACGCGTGGTCACCTGCCTCGCCGGCCGTGGCCAGGGCTCACACGAGCGTGCCCAGCAAGCCAGCATCGAAGACCTGCCCGACCTCGAAGCCCTGGTGCAGCAGGCCGACATCATCCTGTCGATCGTGCCGCCCGCAGTGGCCGGGGCCGTCGCAGACCAGGTCGCGGCCGCCATTCGCGCCACGCATGCCGACATGCTGTACGCGGACTGCAACGCCGTCGCGCCGAGCACCGTGCACGGCATCGCCCAGACCATCACCGACGCGGGCGCGCGCTTTTCCGACGCCGGCATCATCGGACCGCCCGCCACGCGGCCGGGCAACCGGATCTTCGCGTCCGGCACGGGCGCACAGGACCTGGCCCAGTTGCGCGAGCAGGGCCTCGACATCCGCGTCCTGCCAGGCGAGGTCGGCCAGGCCTCAGGACTCAAGATGTGCTACGCGGCGCTCACCAAAGGCCTGCAGGCGCTCGGCACCGAGCTGCTCGTCGCTGCGCAGCTCATGGGCGTCGACGACGCGCTGCGCCAGGAGCAAAACCAGGGCGACATTGCCCAGATCCGCGCCTACATCGAACGTGCGCTGCCCTCGATGCTGCCCAAGGCGTACCGCTGGATCGG
>JAFAPL010000937.1 GCA_019247135.1 Chloroflexota bacterium
TGGTGCATGAGCGCGTTAGTTCACCCTTCTGACAGGAGCAGTTGATTTGATGAGAAAATCCTCCGCATTCGCCGCCTACCGTGGCGAAATACGAGTCTGTTCAGCTCGGCGAGCGCGGGGCGCATGTCCCCGATTTCCACACCGTCCAGCGTATTGCCTGGTCTGGCGAAGTCGCCAATGAAGGCGGCCGTCGCCCTGAGTGGACTGGGAATATCGGGATGACCCTGCATTTCGAAGCTGCATTTGAGATTCCAAATATCACCCGCCAACCATCGCAGGCGCTTGCCTACCCGGTAGTGCGTAATGGGCGCAAGCTTGCCGTTGACCTTCCAGTCGTACAGTAGCCCCGGAAAATTCACTCCAGCCGCGATCGCCAGCGCGACCGAGCCTCCCATACGCGGGTTGACCTCCATCAGCACAGCCCGTCCTTCGCGATCGCGCCGGAACTCGACCATGGAGCAGCCTTCGAGATCCATCGCCCGGACAAGCCGCTCCGCATCACTGGTGATGTCAGGCAACAGCGGAATGGTCTCGCACAGGACAGAGGCACCTCCGAGAACAGGCCACTCGCGAAAGGAGCGCTGGGCCAACCGTGCCCAGAACCGCCCGTCGGCGTAGAACAGGCTCACCGCCTCTCGCCGACCAGGCAGAAACGGCTGCAACAGCGCGCGGCCTCCCGCGCCGATCATCTGGCCGAAGATCTCTCGAGCCTCGTGCATAGATCGCACGACATTCGGCGACAGACGCACACCTTTTCCATCGCGTTCGACCCACGACTCGACCGGCTTGAGCACAGCAGGGAAGCCGGCGTGCTTCAAGGCCGAGGTAAGTTCCACTTCCGTTTCGATGCGACAACTCTGTGGCACGCTAAGCCCTAGCTCAGCCCCCAGAGCCAGGGTCCGCGCCTTGTTGATCGCGATCTCCAGCGCCGCTTCGCTCGCCAACGGCAGTGCGGTGCGCCGTTCGATTTCAGCCCGTCGGAGCCGCAGCGCCTGGATGGTGCCGTCGTGCGCGGGCAGCAGCATGCGCGCGGGTTGGGCGTCGAGCAGCCGCACCACCGCCGCCGCATAGGTCGCCGCGTCGTCGCCCAGGTCCGGGGTAGTGGCCCGAAAGCCACACAGGCGCGATTGCAAGCCTGGCGCCCACCACGCATCCGACTCGCCCGCAACGGCCCCAACCCGCAGCCCAGCTCGCGACAGGACTCGCAGCGTTGCCAACGATTGTCGATTCTCGGCATCGAGCAAAAGGGCATCCAACGCTGGCGCACGACGCGTTGTCCCTTGCTCAGCGGGGACGGCCGCATCAGAGGCTGATAGCTCGCCAGAGTGGCAAGCGACTGCGGCGCTGCCCGCGTTGAACAGCATTACCCGCGCTTTCCGGCCTGGATTGGCGTATGCCCCGCTTCCACTTCGCCCGCCCCTGACACTCTGATCTCCGCCCACTGGATTCCCGCCGTGTTGACAGGAGTTCTTGTGAACGAGCTCAAAGCACAATAGGCTCCCCGACCGGGCGCCACCGTGAAGAGCCGGTTGAGATGCGGTTAACCGAGCTCAGCGCTGTTGCTGTTGTGCCGAAACAGACGAACCGTTCTGGCGGCCTGATCTGGGGGGAGATAGACGCCAGGCGCGTTGCGGCCACTATCGGCAAGGCTCCACCTCGTCTCAACCTGCCGGCAACACGACCTCGCGCCAAGGATCTTCATCATTCGCTCATACCTGCGCCGCTTGGAGTCTGCTAACGCTGCACGTCCACTCAGTTCCTCGCGTGACTGAGCAGGCAATCTGAACTGACCGGAGATGCTTGCAACAGGTTTTTTGCAATCGCGGCATCCTCGTAGCGACGGGCCGCTTCGAACCCTGGTCAAAGCACCACAATCGACTCCACATTGGGAGGGGACAAACCATGACCTCAGCGCCTTCGGTCGTTCTGCCTGCATATGCAGCCTATGAAATCTCGCTCAAAAAGCAGATCCAGCGCTCCGTCGACGAGGTCATGGCGTCGCTGCCTCGCCCGGAGAACCTCTCTGCTGAGCAGCGACGTGGAATCATCGCACGTTACGACACTGTGCTCGAGGCGAACTTCATCTACTGGATGACGGCGACCTACCTGTCGGTTATGTCGCAGGAAGCTCGCACGATTATCCTGGACAACCTCCACGAGGAGGTCGGGGACTGTCATCCGGAGATGCTGCGACGCTTCACGCGCGCGGCTGGTGCCATTCCAACGGACACGGACGTTCTGGCGGTCGCTCGAGACCTGACCAATATGCGATTGTTCATGGGCCGACTGTCAGGTGTGAAGAACATCATTACGATGGCGTTCTTCGAGGGCTTCATTCAAAAGTTCATGACTCCGTTTGCGCGGCTGGCC
>JAFAPL010000945.1 GCA_019247135.1 Chloroflexota bacterium
CAGGCCGGCATCGACGCGGTCCTGTTCGACCGCGTCCGCGTCGAGCCGACGAATGCCTCATTCCAGGAAGCGATCCAGTTCGCGACCGACGGCAAGTTCGACGGCTACGTGGCCGTGGGCGGCGGCTCGAGCATGGACACGGCCAAAGCCGCCAACCTGTACGCGACCTACCCCGCGGACTTTCTGGCGTACGTGAATCCGCCGATCGGTCGCGGTGAGCCGGTGCCTGGTCGGCTGAAGCCGCTGATCGCGATACCCACAACCTCAGGCACGGGCAGCGAAACGACGGGTGTCGCGATCTTCGACCTGACCGAGATGCACGCCAAGACCGGCATCGCGCACCGTGCGCTGCGGCCGCTGATGGGCATCGTCGACCCGAACAACACGCGCGATCTTCCGTCGATGGTGACCGCCTGCTCGGGCTTCGACGTCCTGAGTCACGCGATCGAGTCGTATACGGCGCTACCGTATGACGAGCGACCGGCACCCGAATCGCCGCGCATGCGGCCGGCCTACCAGGGCTCCAACCCGATCAGCGACCTCTGGGCCGAGCACACCATCCAGATGGTCGCCCGCTACCTGGTCAGGGCCGTCGATGACCCGACCGACGACGAGGCACACAGTCGCATGATGCTGGCGGCAACCTTTGCGGGCATTGGCTTCGGCAACGCCGGCGTCCATCTCCCGCACGGCATGTCGTACCCGGTTGCTGGCATGGTCAGGAGCTTCGTTCCCGACGGCTATCCGTGCGACCATCCGATCATCCCGCACGGCATGTCCGTCATCCTGAACGCGCCGAGCGTGTTCCGCTGGACCGGCCAGGCCAATCCCGAGCGGCATCTCCAGGCCGCCGCCTGGCTCGGCGCTCCGTCGCGGGACGCAGGACCCGACGAAGCGGGCGAGGTTCTCGCCACCACCCTGGTCGGCCTCATGCGTCGCACGGGGATGCCGAACGGCCTGCACGAGGTCGGTTTCGGCGAGGCGGACGTGGATGGACTCGTCCAGGGCACTCTGCCCCAACACCGCGTGACCAAGCTCGCGCCGCGCCCGGCGGGTGCGGACCAGCTCCGCGAATTGTTCCTGGGGGCGATGCGCTACTGGGAGTAGTGCACGTCCACCGGGACGCCGGCCGCGCCCATCGCGAACAGCCACGCCGCGTCGTCCAGCTGGAGTCCCAGGCATCCGTGTGAGCTGGGCACGCCGAAGGCTACGCCGCGATTGACGCCGCCAGTGTCGGCCACTTGCGGCGGGTCGTAGTCCTGGATGACGCCGTTTTCGTCGATGTCGGCGGACGTGCCGGCCACGACGTCTGGAAGCGTCCAGTACCGACCGTGGAGCGCCTCGGCACCGTAGAAGTACTGGACGTTCGGCACATTCGGCACGAAGTACCCCGGCCCGGACATGTTCTGCTGCGTGAATCGACTACGGATGGCAAACAAGCCGGTGTCGGTGTTGAAGCCCGGTCGGCCGGGCGAGGTGAGCATCATCTTGACTGGCTGTCCGTCCTGGTAGGCGGTCACCACGTTCAGGGTGAGGTTCACGTCGATCCAGTTGCCAGCGTAGCCCGCCATCTGGTCCGGCGGCGGCGGCGCTGCCGGTGGCAGCACACCTTCGAGCGAACCGCCGAAGATGTAGCCGCCGCCGTCGGCCGGGTCCACCTGGGCCCAGGTGATCACGTCGGGGTAGAGCATCGCGCCCGGCACCCAGGCGTCCACGCGAACGGGTGTGCCCGGGTCGAGCTCTTCCTCGACCGGCGCCGAGCCCGAGGGTGTGGCGCGGCGGTAAGCACCGCCCTCGCGCACCACGCCGTGCCACACGCTGAACGCGTCCTCTGCGATCACGGGCGTCGGTTCGACCGTCGGCGCGACTTCGCTGACAGCCTGTGCCGTTGCTGTCGGCTGCGCCTGTGGCGCCTGCGCCGTGACCGTCGGCGGTGGCGACTGTGAGGCTTGTGGCTGCGAGGTGGCCGTCGGCTGAGGTTGTGCGGTGGCCGTCGGCTGAGGTGTCGCGGTCGCCTGCGGCGTCGCGGTCGCGGTCGGCTGCGCGGTGGCCGTCGCGCTTGCCTTCGGCGTCGGCGTGGGCGTCCCCGCGGCTCCCACCGTGGCCGGCCAGAACGTCACCCCTGCCACCAGCAACCAGCTCAGCCAGCGCATCAGTCCTGTACTGAACAATGTAGTCGAAGCGGCGTCGCGCTCTCGTTATTCAGTTGTCGTCGGGTGACTCCTTCTCCGTGGCGATCCCTCCCTGTGGAAACATTAGAACATCGGTTCGGTCGCGGTGTCAACTATTTTTCGGCGAGCGCGTCCAGCTCGGCTTGCGCTCGCTCGACGGCTGCCTGCGCCCGCGCGTGCGCGTCCTGGGCGTCCCCCTCGCGGCGCGCCGCGGCCCGCGCGCTCTGGCCGGCGGCGTCCAGTTGCTGCTCCAGCTGCCGCAGCTGTGTCTGCAGTTGCTCGACCCGACGCGCCAGCTCCGCCTCGTGCTGGCGTGCGGTCTCGGCCTCGCGCGTGCGCGCCTCGAGCTCGGCTTCGGCTG
>JAFAPL010000948.1 GCA_019247135.1 Chloroflexota bacterium
GTCGATCTCGCCACCGGCGACCAGCCGATGTCGAACGAGGACGACTCCATCTGGCTCGTCTTCAACGGAGAGATCTACAACCACGCCGATCACCGACCGGTGCTGGAGGCACGTGGCCACCGGTTTCGGTCGCGCTGTGACGCGGAAGTCGTTCTGCATCTGTACGAAGAGTACGGAGCCGAATGCATCCACCATCTGCGTGGCATGTTCGCATTTGCAATCTGGGACAGCCGTCGGCGTGTGCTCCTGATCGCGCGCGACCGGATTGGCGTGAAGCCCCTCTACTTTGCCGCGAACACGTCGACGTTCGTCTTCGGCTCCGAAATCAAGGCGTTGCTGGCGCATCCGTCCTTCAATGCAACGTTGGACGACCAGGCGCTCTCATTGTATTTGACGTTCGCCGCGGTGCCTGCGCCGCGGACGATGTTTGCCGGTGTGAGGAAATTGCCGCCGGGGCATCGTCTGCTGGTGGATGTCGACACGGGCCACCAGACGCTGGAACGTTACTGGCAGCCGCTGCCGGATCCGATCGAGCGGTCGAGGCGCCGCCAGCCGGAGGAGTACGTAGATCGGCTGGAGGAGCTCGTCCGCGAGTCCATCCGCCTACGCATGATGAGCGACGTTCCGTACGGCGCTTTTCTCTCAGGTGGCGTCGACTCCAGTTTGAACGTCGCGCTGATGGCTGAGCTCGCGGATCGGCCGGTGAGCACATTTTCAGTCGCCATCGAGGGTGACGCGGCGTCTGACGAGCTCACGTTTGCCAGGACAATCGCCCAGCGCTACGGCACACACCACCACGAGGTCCTGATCCGCGATCAAGACTTCATCGACTACATGCCGCGACTCGTGTGGCATCAGGACGAGCCGCTCGCGGATCCGGTGTGTGTCCCCCTGCACGCGATTTCCGAAGCCGCGCGGCGAAGCGGCACACGGGTTGTCCAGGTCGGCGAAGGCTCCGACGAGTTGTTTGCTGGTTACACCAGTTACGCCTTTTTCGTCGATTTTCACCGCCGTGTATGGCAGCGCTATCAGGCGGTTCCAGGCCCTCTCCGTCGCGCTTTTGCCGGTACGGCTGGAGCGTACTTGACCTACGACCGGGCGGATGTGCTCGATCGCGCAGCCAGCGACGGCGAGCTGTACTGGGGAGGAGCCATTGCCTTCTTCGACCGCCACAAAGCGGCCCTCTGCGGAGTCCTGTCGCAGGATGCCGGGAATATGGTCCGCAGCTGGTATGCAGAGGTGGATCGCGCGATTGGTGACGCGACCCAGCTGGACCGGATGATCGGCATCGAGCTCCGCCAGCGTCTGCCCGAGCTGCTCCTGATGCGCGTGGACAAGGTCAGCATGGGTTCGTCGATCGAAGCGCGGGTCCCGTACCTCGATCACAAGCTGGTGGAGTTCGCGCTAGCCATTCCGGGGGAGGTGAAGTATCGAGAGGGCGTGACAAAGTGGGTCCTGAAGCGCGTCGCCGCGCGAGCCGGGCTCGATCCGCAATTGGTCTACCGGAGAAAGCGCGGATTCTGTGGCTCCGCCACAAACATGCTGAGTCCGCGGCTGCTCGACGAGGCCGAGTCGGCAATTCTCGATAGCCCATTGGCGCGAGATCGTTTCCAATTGGATTTTGTTCGACGAATGTTCGCAGAACAGCGCGCCCATCGAGTGGATCACAACTTCCGGCTGTGGACCCTGTGGAACCTGGTGGCCTGGCACGCCTGCTGGTTCGGAAAAGCGCGCACGTCGCCGGCCGACGAACAATCAGCAAGACTACGGATGTCCAGCGCGACGCCTGCAAGCTAGCCTCACGCCGATCCGGGTTCTGCGGAGGCACACCAAATCAATGACATCGGCTCAGATCTATCGCGTGAGTGGACTGGCACTGGTGACTGGCGCGATCCTATCGGTGATCTCGAGCGTGCTCGACGGAGTGTTGTTTCCAATGAACGACCCGAGCGCGGCAATGAATCCGCTGAACGTGGCGTTGAGCGCCATTGGCGTGGTTGGGACCGTACTCGCTCTGCTCGGGCTCCCAGGCATATACGCGCGGTCGGCGCGCCAGGGCGGCACGCTCTGGCTGGCCGGAGTCGTATTGATCGCGATCACCGGGATGCTGTTCGGCGTGTTCATGGGTTTGATGGGCACGCTCGTGTTCCCTGCGCTAGCGTCTGCCGCGCCGGGAATGTTTTCTCAAGGCCCGCCGCCCAGCTTTCTGGCGCTGTTTGTGATAGGAACCCTGGCGAACCTGCTCGGCGCGCTCGGCATGGGCATCCCCATGTTGAGCAGGCGACTCTATCCCCGCTGGTGCGGCTACCTGATGATCCTGGAGGCGGTCCTGGCGGCGTTGAGCTTTTTCGTTCAGGGCCTCGGGGACTCGGCGATCGGTGTGATTTTGAACGTGATCTCGCCGCTGCCGCTGTTCATCGTGCTTGGCTGGGCGGGTTATCAGTTGTGGTCGCGCCCTGAATCCGAAGTGGCTCAGGTGCCGACGCGCGTGGCGCCACAGCCTGCTTAGCGAACCTGCTCGCGCCGCGCTCAGCGAGTGCGGTCGCGCGGCCGTTTGCGCGCCAGGCAGATGAAGTTTTCGGTCCAGATCGTCTGGCGCTTCCCGGTCTCGATGTCTCGAACGGCGTTGGCGGCAACCTTGATCAGCCGCCATAAGACGACGTTTACACGGCCCCGCATGCGTATCGGAATCGGTCCTGTTTCATAGAACCGAAACGCCGAAAAACCGTACGGCCGCAGCCATTGCTGTAAGGATTCGGGCGTAAAGATCGTCAGATGCGTCAGGTCGCCATAAATGACCTGGCGCGGAAAGAGCCCGGCGCCGTTTGCTGTCTGGATCAGGAGGCGACCATTCGGGCGCAGGGCCGCGTAGAGCAGCGGACCGAGGCGGCCGAGCTCTTCTCTCGAGAAATGCTCGAGCACGTCGACGGCCAGAACGGCGCTGAACGCGTCGGCGTGTGCTGGCAGGAAGCCGAATGCGTCGGCCAACTGCGCGCGCACGCCGCGGGCTTGAGCGGCCGCGACCTGCTCGGCCGAGATGTCGATGCCCTGGGCATGCGAGAATCCTCGCCGCCCGAGGTAGGCCACAAGGCTGCCGTCACCGCAGCCGAGGTCGAGAATCGGCGCGGCGCGATCGAGGTCATGAATGAGCGGCAGGTAGGTGTG
>JAFAPL010000368.1 GCA_019247135.1 Chloroflexota bacterium
GCTGCCTGCGGTGCCGCAGCAACTCGCTGCCAAGTAGACCCACGGAATAGTCCTCCACGGCGCGCCCCGAGACCGTTTCCGGCTGGTGCTACTTTGCGGCTGGTGACAGAGACCTTGACACTGGTGGCGAAGTCGCCTGGGGCTTACCGGGCAAGTGGTTGAAGAGCCGCGAAGTGCGAGCAGCGTGTGGTGGCGAACGGCGTACCGGCACACCAGGCAGCGAGGCGCAAAACGTTCACGGCCGCGGCGGTGGCGACGTGTTGGACGTGTGTCTTGGCCAAGCCGATGTAGCGCGTCCGGCGTAAGCCCGAGCGTCGGACGGCTTGGGCGTGGGTGGCTTCCACGCCGGCCCGCGCGGCGTACCGCTGGCGGAACTCATCGGTGCGTTGCCATCGCCGCGCGGCCTGCAAGGCCTCGAAGTGGTCCCGCGTCTGCAGGCCGACGATGCGCGGCTCGAGCTTAGCTCGGGTGCAGCGCGAGCGCAGCGGGCAGGGCGTGCAGTCCTTGCGGGCGAAGCGCGCTTCCCAGGTCATGCCGTTCTTGGGGTAGGTGTGCGGCAGCCACGAGATGCTGTGCTTGCCAGCTGGGCAGGTGACAACCTGGCGCTCCCAATCGACGCTGAAGTCGGCCTTGGTGAACCCGTCGCCTGAGCGGGCCTGCCAGCTGGGATCCTCTGACACGGGCCCGATCAGCGTGACGCCATAGGCGCGCCGGCTCTCGAGCAGCACCGGCGCGTCGGTGTAGCCGGCGTCGACCAGGTGCTCGGCCGGCAATCGCCCCGCCCTGGCCAGCGCTGCATGGACGACCGGGACCATCACCTCGTCGGCCACGGCCGCCGGTGTCGTCTCGACGTTGACGATCAGGTGCGGCCGATCGGGATCGCAGGTCTCCGTGAGGTGGACCTTGTAGCCGACCCAGTCAACGCTGCGCTTGGAGCTGTAGCGGGCCTCCGGGTCATAGGGCGAGCTGATCATCTCTGCTGGGGTGGGGATCTCCTTGACCTCTCGCCACCGCAGGCCGCCAGCCTCGGTCACGTACTGCTCGGCCCAGACCTGGCGCAGCACCTGCACGGCCGGCACCTGCTGCAACCAGGGTTGCTCAACGGCGTGGTCGATGGCGTGGAGCAGGTGCTGCCCGTCCGCCCCGATCAGCGCTGCTTGCTGGCGCCGTTCCGCTTCGCTGTGGGGCAAGGTCGCGTGCTCCACGCGATGGCCGTACCGCTCGTACCACGCTGGCGGCGCGATCCCCTGCAGCCAGTCCGGCGCCAGGACGGCCAAGCTGTTGAGGGCGGCCCGCAGCGTCTCGCCGGCTCGCTCCAGGCGGTTGAGCACACGCACGGCGGCCAACACATGCGTCGAGTCCGTCCGCTGCCGCCCGCGTGCGCGCAGCAGCCCCAGGGCCTCTGCCCGTCGCAGCAGCAGCTCCAGCAGCAGGTCCACCGCCTGCCCGGTAACGAGGCGAGCACGGAACTCACTCAGCACGGTGTGATCAAAGCCTGCATCGCTGAGCTCCAAGCCCAGGGCGTACTTCCAATCGATGCGGCTCCGTACTGCATCGGCGGCCTGGCGGTCGGTCAGCCCCTCGGCGAACTGCAGCACCGTGACCAGCGCCAGACGCCACGGCGCCTCGGCTGGCTGCCCGCGCGTCGGGAACAGCCCGGCGAAGACGGCGTCCTCGTAGATGGGCCCGAGCTCATCGCGCAGACGCAGATAGGCGTGGCCGCGCGGAAAGACGGCGTGAGCGACGCGAGCGGTCTCCTCGGGCACCGGCCCAATGGGCTGCGGGTGCAGCGACATGGCGCTCTCCCCCTCGGCAAGGCTGTAGGCCACCCACCCTACGCCCGCGACGGCTTGACCGGAAGGGGGCCCGCCCGTGCCTTCAGCACCAATTCGCCACCAGTGTCAAGGATCGTGTCACCAGCCGCAAAGTAAGTTCTCGAGACGCATGGCTGATGAGCACGGCGCCAGAGCCGACGAGCTTCGTCGTCGTTCCCAGCCCCGCGGCTGATGCCACCATCCCCGTTGACGGGAAGAACGCGTCTGTGCCACTACACTGGGGCCCCACACGGGG
>JAFAPL010000605.1 GCA_019247135.1 Chloroflexota bacterium
CGTCGAAATAGCGAAGCTCTTTGCCTTCGGCGACTGGAGTACCAACACCGGTTGGAGTGAACACTCCAGCCAGGCCTGCACCGCCGGCCCGCAGACGCTCGACGAGGGTGCCCTGGGGCACGATTTCGTACTCGAGCTCGCCCGTCACCGCCAGGTCGGCGGCGGCGGATTCCACCCGCGGGCGCGAGACGAAGGACACGATCAGTCGGGACACCTGTCGGTTTTCGATCAGCTTCGCGGTGGGGCCGCCGACGCCGTTGGCCACGAGCGTGAGATCGCGGCTGCCCCTGTCGGCCGCCGCGGCGAGCAAGCTATACGGGATGCCCGAGCTGAGGCCGAAACCCGAGATCGCGATGGAAGCACCATCGGGGAGATCTGACACCGCCTCCGCCGGTGAGGGGACCACCTTGTCCATGACTCGGCCCATGGTATGAGAGCGCGTGCATGGGCGGGCTCCCATACCCTGGAAGAACGACGATGAAACTGGAAGCTTTTGAGACCTTGCATGCCGATGCCGGCGGACGAGCATTCGACTTTCTGAAACTCACGACGGACACTGGTCTGGTCGGCTGGAGCGAATACAACGAGTCGTTCGGCGGCCTCGGCGTGACTGCCGCCATCGAACAGCTCGTGCCGTCGATCATGGGTAAGGACCCGCGGCCGATCGAGGCTCACGTGGCCCTGCTACAAGCTTTGCGCCGCCCTTCGGCAGGCGGCATGGTCCAGCAGGCCGTCGGCGCGATCGAGAACGCCTTGCTCGACCTCAAGGCCAGAGACCTGCAGGTGCCTGTCTATGAGCTGTTCGGCGGGCCGGTGCGCAACCGCCAGCGCATCTACTGGTCCCACTGCGGCACGTACCGCGTCGGCCCGCGCGCCAGCGCCATGGGCGTAGCGCAGGTCCGCACCCTGGAGGACATCGTTCAGCTCGGCCGTGAGGTGGTCGACAAAGGTTTTTCCGCCCTCAAGACTAACGTGCTGCTGCTCGGTGACGGCAATCCGCGCGGGCACACGCCCGGCTTCGCCCGCGGGGATAGCTTTCCGGAGTTGAATCCCGAACGGTACGTGCTCAAGGCCATTCGGGATCAGCTCGCGGCATTCCGCGAAGGGGCGGGAACGGACGTCGACCTCCTGGTCGATCTCAACTTCAATTACAAGACCGAGGGGTTTCTCAAAGTCGCGCGCGAGATGGAGCCCTACGATCTGTTCTGGGTCGAGATCGACATGCGCAATGCGCCGGCGCTCCGATACATCCGCGAGCGGACCACGATCCCGGTCGCGACCGGCGAGTCCCTGTTCGGTCGACGGGAGTACCGGCCCTTCTTCGAACAGGGCTCGATGGACTCCGTCATCATCGACGTGCCGTGGAACGGCTTCGCGGAGTCGCTGAAGGTTGCGGCGATGGCGGAGGCGTACGAGGTCAATATCGCGCCGCATAATTTTTACGGGTCGCTGGCGACGATGATGAGCATGCAGCTGTGTGCGTGTGTGCCGAATGTGAGAATCATGGAGTACGACGCGGACCAGGTGACGTGGTACGACGAGCTGTTTACCGTCAAACCAGATATCCGTGACGGGTATTGCTACCTGCCGACGGGTCCGGGGTGGGGAACGGAGGTCAACGAGGCGGGGGTGCGGGCGCATCCGCCAGGGGCGTCGATTCCTGCAGGGGTTGGCGCGCGCTGAAAGGGGGGTCGACCCACCCCCCAGCCCCCTCCCTGGCTCAGGGAGGGGGAGTTTACTCTTGCGCAAATGGCTTCCTAGTGGCTGTCGCCCACTGAGGCGATCGACCTACCCCGGAGCCCCCTCCATGGCTCAGGGAGGGGGAGTTTACTCTGCGCAAATGGCTTTTAGTGACTGTCGTCCGCTGAGGCGATCGACCCACCCCCCCAGGGAGGGGGAGTTTACTCTGCGCAAATGGCTGTTTAGTGGCTGTCGCCGGCGTTGCCGCGGCGTTCGACCAGCCAGCGCAAAGTCGCGGCCAGAGCATCTTCCTCGGACATATCCGCTTCGGACTGGCGGGCCAGGCCCGGCGTGACGGCACTTGCCACGGTTGGTGATCCACGTGGAGCAGTCACGCGCGGCGCAACGCGCCGACGGCGCGACTGCATGCCAGGCAACCACGTCGGCGTCTGCAACAGCGGCTCCGCATGCAAGCCTGGCAACACGACCCGCAACCGGCTCGGATGCCGCAGCCATCGGAGGACGTCCGACGGCGAAATGCGCAGCCGACGCAGCGCCACATCCAGCGGCAACAACAACGCCGCGAGCAACAGGAGCCAACGCTCCAGCGGGAGCGGCGACGTGACTGACGGCAAGTCATCGGCGAACGCCGCCCCTGGACTGGAAAGCACGTGTCCTCCGCCCGCACGCGCAATCTGGTCCATCTTGCGCGTGTCGGGCGCCACCTGGTGGTACTCCGCCGAGTAGGCCACCGGTACGCCAGTCTCGGCAGACGCTGAGGCGCCATCTGGGCCATGCTCCTCTGCTCGCACGATGTACGTACCGGCTCCTGAGAGCGGGAAATCGCCTTCATACTGACCGGGCGCCGTCGCCCCCAGCGCAACTTCCAACGGAGCTCCGCCCGGTTGTGCTACGAGCGCGCGAACGGAATCGGTTCCAGTGCTGACCGGCGTGGTTTCCTGAACGCTAACGTGCGCCGTGTCGGCCGCGGTCCGCACCGTCAAACGCAATGGCCCTTCAGCGGGTGGAATGGTCCAGCTCACCATCGACGAGAACAGCTGCGGTGTTCCCGACCAGTCCAGCCAGTTGGCGGACCAGCGTCCGCGCAAATCGCTCGTCCACGCGACCGCGCGGCCGAGTCCGTATTGCCAGCGAGCCAGCAGAGGATCCGCCGCATCCGACACCAGCAGCACCTCCGCCAGGTCTTTCGGCGTCGTCACGAGGTATCCTCCGAGCGACGGCAGCCCGCCAGCCGCGAGCGCCGAAACCGTCGGGTCCGGTGCGACCTGCCGCGGCGCGACGTCGCCCTCCACCAGCGGCCCACGCGTCGCGAGCTGCGTCTCGCGCGTCATCAAGCGTGGAATATCGCGCGCATGTTCGGCGAAGTAGTACCGTCCATCGCCCTGCCGCGCGAGCTGCTGCAACAGCTGCTGGTCGGCATCGCCACCAACCGCAATTGTCGACAACGTGATGTTCGCCGCCAGCATCTTGTCGATCACACCGGTGTAGTCGCCGCCGCAACACGACATACCGTCCGTCAACAGGATGATGTGCTTGTATTGCGCATCGGCTCGCACAATCGCGTCATACGCCGAGGCCATGGCTGGGTAAATATCGGTACCGCCGTCGGCGGTAAGCGGAGCGAGCTTGTCCCGAACCGCCGTCGGTCCGATGGTCAGCAGGCTGCTGAGCGGCAGGATCCAGTGCTGCTGCGAATCGAACGCCTCCACTCCAACCAGATCCCGCGGCGAGAGCTGATCGGCTGAGAGAATGGCGGCCTCGCGTGCCATTTCCAACTTGGTGGTGCCCTCGTGATAGATGTCGTCCGACATGGAACCGGAGCGGTCGAGCACCAGCGCCAGCGCGATGCGGCCCTGGTCACGGTGCGAACGCACGCTGGAGCGCACCGGTAGAACATCGTCGAGCGCCGAGCCGAGATAGCTACCCTGACCGTAGCTGGTGTCCCCGCCAATTGCCAACAGCCCGCGACCAAGATCACGCACGAACGAACGCAATGTCGTCTGCTGACCATCCGTCAAGGTTTCGGCCGAGACGTCGGCCAGCACAACGGCGGAATACGAGCCGAGAGCTTCGACGGTCTCGGGTAGATCGGTCGCGGGATGCGTCTCCACGCGCATGCCGGCGCTGGTCAGCGCCGCTGCGATCGTGGCGCCTTCGCCGTCACGCTGTTCGGCCACCAGTACCCGCGGCGGACCCTGCACCTCGACCACCGCGCGTGCCTGGTTGTTCTGCGTCAGCGTGTCCTGGTCGGCTTGAATGGATGCCTCGACGTCGCTCAGGCCTGCCGTTCCCGCCTGTATCTGGAACGAGAAGGCGTTGCTTCCCGGCTGAAGGCTGACCTGCTGTTCGGCGATCTGATTGTTCTGGACCGAGAGCCGCAACGTGCCTTCGGTGGCCACGTTCGAGGCCACATTCACGCGAACCGAATAGCGCTCGCCCTCATTGACCACCTGCGGAGCCTGCACCTGATCGACGAGGACCTCTGGGCCACTGTTGACTGCCAGTGGCAGGACGTCAACTTCGATGCCTCGCGCGTGGAGCAAGCGCGCCTGCGCGGTGGCGTCGCCGCTTGTTTCCTGACCGTCAGAGAGGAGGACCACGCGATTCCGATATCCGGCCGGGAGGAGGGTGTTTGCGGCGCGGAGTCCAGCCGCGAGATCCGTGCCGTCTCCATCAAGTGATTGATTCAGGCCTGAGAAGTCGGCGCTCGTCGAAAGAATCCGCTCGACAGCCGCGGATTTCGCTGTGGAAACGACGGCGAAGGCGTCGTCCGGCCGTTTCGCGGCAGCCGCATCGTGGATGAATTGCTGTTGCTGCGGGACCGCGCTTTGCGCGCTCGATGAGAGGTCCGCGACGAACACCACCGCTTGACGATCCAGCGGCTGCGCGACGGTGAGGCCCGCCAGCGCCAGGACGAGAGCAACCGTCATGGTGATACGCACGGCCAGACTGGTGATGGCGCGTGCGCCGCCAAGGTGTTGCTGGCGCCACACGAGATAGATGACGGGCAGCACCGCCAGTAGCAGCAAGAACTCCGGATGGGCTAGCTGCATGGCTTCACTGGCGATGAAACGCCCACCACTCGACAGCCAGAATGACGAACCCGACCAGCGCCACGTACGGCCAGATCTCGCGCGGCTCGGGAGAGGCCGCGGCTATACGCGTCGACCCGACAGCAGTTCCGCTCGAAACCCCCGCCGCGACCCGTGACTCACGTGGATTGAGAAAATTCGCCGCGAACTGCGACTCCGTCTGCGCGCCCTGCGCATCCTGCTGGAGCACGCGATACACGCCAGGAAGCTGTGTGTTCGTCACGGGTGGCGCCGGAAACGGCGGGGCTATCTGCTGTTGTGTACCGTCAGGTGCAACGACGAATACGCTCTGCGCGCGTGGCAACGGGACCAACGAGACCGCCTCACCCACACGCACGACTGGAGTCGCGGCGCTCTCCGTTGGTACCAGCCAGTCCAGCAAGTGTTGAGTGAGTACCGGGAACGCGGGCTGGAGCGGCAAGTCCGACTGATGCAGGTCGAAGCCGAGCACGACAATACGCTGCCCGCCCTGTTCGCCGGCCACGAGCAGCGGTGTCTCGGGTGATTGCAGGACGACGTCCGCCCAAGCCGGGACATCCAGGCGACGCGATCGACTGACATGGATCCCGCCCAGCGGCACGTCGGCCAGCAGCGGGTCCGTTTCGCGCCCAGCGGAGATTCCGCTGATCGGCAGGTCTTCGTGCGCGGTGACAGGTGTGTCACCTGCTGGCGGATGCAGGACCAGCAGACTGCCGCGCGTGGGCAAAGCCTGTGGCAAGTAGCCGTCGAAGACGGTCAAATCATATGGATCGCCCTCCGTCAAATAATCCGACGGAAAAACATGCGTCAACTGGACTCCAGGGCGCAGGCTCAGCGCACGTTCGAGGAAAACGTTCGCGTCCGAAACGAGCGCGACGCGCGTCGGCCGATCGCCGCTGACGATGGCCCAGGCGGCATTGTCCAGCGCGAGCGCATCCGGCTCCTCCAGTTGGGCCTGGAGCACGTGGGCCGAACCAGGCACCTCGTCCCATCGCGCATCAGCTGTTTGACCCGGCTGCAGATCCAGCGTCTGCACGTCGAAGTGCCGACCATCGGCCAGCAACTGCAGCGTCGCTATGTGGCGCTGCGCGCCATAGTTCGTGACGGATGCGAGCGCCGTCACCTGGCCGTTCTGGACGCGCGTTCCGAAGGCTGACACCGCAACGTTTTCAGCGCTCGTTCCTACGCCCACGTACCGCAGTGCGAACGGCAGGCCTTGCGGCGCTGAGGACGGATCGACGCTGCCGTCGGCGACCACGATCACCTGCGCGTCAGGTTGGCCCTGCGCCACGCTGGCGGCCAGTGACAGCGCCGCCGGCAGATCGGCTGACTCCGCCGTCGGCTGTACGTCCGCGAGCGCCTGCTGGAGTGCGCTGCGATCACCGGTGCGCGGCGCCAGCACGCGTGGCTGTGCGCTGAGCGCGATCAGCGCCATCGCCTGGCCTGGTTGGAGCGCGTCGATCATCGAGCGCACTCGCGAGCGGGCGGCTTCGAACCGGCTCGGGCTGACGTCAGTCGCTTGCATCGAGGCCGACACGTCGAGCAGGACGACTGACTGCAACCCGGTTGCGTCAGGACTCAAGACGAAGGGGCGCGCAAACGCGCCCACGATCGCTGCCAGTGCCCCGAGCTGCAACAGCAGAAGAACGGTTGGCGGAATCCTCCGCCAGGGGCGGCTCGCCTGCAGGTCGTGCAGCGCCGCCAGCCACAGGAGTGTGCTGGAAACCCTGCGTGTCGGACGACGCGGTCGTAAGAGGTACGTCGCGAGAATCGCCAACGCGAGCGCGCCTCCAAGAACAAAGACGCTCGGGACCAGAAAGCCCATTGGTTACACCAGCACGCCCGCCCTGCGTAAGGTACGCAGCAGCACATCTTCGACGTCGACGTCGCTGCGCAGCATGAGATACGTGACGCCACGACGGCGACAGAAATCGGCGGCCTCCTCGCAGTACCGACCCACCAGGCGACGGTACGCGCGCACGACGCTAGGCGTGATCGTCGCGTCCAGCGGCCACTCCGACTCGACGTCGTGCAGTCGCCATTCGCCGACGATCTCGGCGGGAGGGTCCAGTTCGTCGGGCGCCAGCACGTGCAGCAGAACGACGTCCTGGCGACGGCCGAGCAGCGCGTCGATGCCCTCCTGGTAGCCGTTCGGCGAGAGCAGGTCCGAGATGACCACGGCGAGACCGGAGCGGCGAAGCTGACGGGCATGCGAGCCAAGGGACGCGTCCAGGTCGGTGACGCCGCCGAACGTCAGGCGTTCGAGAAAGCGCCACATCGGCCAGACGCCGGCCTGGCCGTTCAGATTATGTGCCCGCTGTGTGGTGGCTCCTTCTTTGCAGGCGACCAGATCGACACGCTCGTCCTCGCGCAGAGCAACGAAGCTCAGCGCGCCCGCCAGCTGGGCGGCGAGTCGGGCTTTGGACGGGCTGCCCCAGGCCATGGAGGCGCTGGCGTCCACCAGCACCGTCAGTGCAAGATTCTCTTCCGCTCTGTAGATGCGGACGAACAGTCGCTCGAGCCGGGCGTAGGCGTTCCAGTCGATACGTCGGAAGTCGTCGCCGGCCGCGTAGGTGCGGTAGTCGGCGAACTCCACCGATGAGCCCGCGGCGCGGGAGCGCCATTGGCCGACCGTCTCACCGCTCATCACGCGGCGCCCGGCGATGCGCAGCTGCTCCAGCACGCGCAGAAACCGCGCGTCGAAGAGCGGCTGCTCCATCATCATGGCCGAGGCACCGATACGCCGCTGAGGACATCTTCCAGGATGCGATCGGCGCTCACCCCGTCCGCTTGCGCCTCGAAGCCCAGAATCAGTCGATGCCGCAACGCGGCGGGCGCAACAGCCTGCAGGTCCTCACGCGCAATATTGAATCTATGCTCGAGCAGCGCCCGCACCTGGGCGCCGACCACCAGCGCCTGGAGGCCGCGCGGGCTCGCCCCGTGACGCACGTACTGCCGAACGGATTGGGGCGCAGTGGAGTCCTTCGGGTGCGTGGCGAGGATCAGTCGCACACCGTAGCGCGCCAGGTGTGGCGCCACACTGACCTCACGCGCGACGCGCATCATGCGCAGCACGTCCTCGGCAGTGGCAATCTGGCGCGGGGCGGTCTCCACCTCCAGAGGACGGATCGTGCGCTGGAGGATGTCCTCCAGTTCGTCCGCGCGCAGAAACGGCACCAGGACCTTGAACATGAAGCGGTCGAGCTGCGCCTCCGGCAAGGGGTACGTGCCCTCCATCTCGAGCGGGTTCTGCGTCGCGAGCACGAAGAACGGTCGCGGGAGGGCGCGCGTGGTGTCGCCGGCGCTGACTGTCTGCTCCTGCATGGCCTCCAGCAACGCCG
>JAFAPL010000796.1 GCA_019247135.1 Chloroflexota bacterium
GCCCGTGGCCGCGGGCCTCCGCGGTGAATGTCTCACGGAGGGCAATGCGAACGGGCACCGTCTCCACGTGCGCGCCGGTAGCGCGCAGTCGCTCCAGGACGACGTCGGCGTGGGCCTCGCCCAGGCACCACAGCACGAGCTGCCCGGTGTTGGCGTCACGCTCCACTCGCACCGTCGGGTCGCCGGCGGTCAGCCGGCTCAGGCCTTTGGCGAGCGCGTCTTCGTCCGCCCGAGTCGCGGCATGCACCGCGACAGGTAACAGCGGCTCGGGCAACGGCCAAGGCTCGATCAAGAGCGGGTTGGCCTTGGCGGAGATCGTGTCCCCGGTCTCCGCGGAATTGAGGCGCCCGATCGCGCAGATGTCGCCGGCGATTGCGCGCTCGATCGGCCGGAGCTGGGATCCGAGCGGCGAGAACAATTGACCGACCCGTTCGTCGACGTCGTGGTCCGGATGTCCGCGGTGACCGCCGCCATGGCCGGCCACGTGGATCGCGGTCTCCGGGACGAGCGTGCCGGAGAAGAGCCGGAGCACAGATAGTCGGCCCAAGTACGGGTCGATGGAGGTACGAATGACTTCACCGAGCACCGGGCCGTCCGGGTCACAGCGCACAGCTGGTGCCGGACTGCCGTCGAGGTGCTGAGCACCGGGCGCCTCGAGTTCGACAGGCGACGGGAAGCCACCCACGATCACTTCGAGCAACTCGCTCAGTCCGAGACCCGTCAGCGAGCAGACCGGAAGTACCGGAAAGAACGTGCCACGCGCGACGGCGGTCTCCAGGTCGCGAATCAGGACCTCCAGCTCGATCTCCTCGCCGTTGAGGTAGCGCTCGAGCAGCGTCTCGTCTTCGCTGTTGTTGATGATCGCCTCGATCAGCCCCGCACGGTATGGCTCATCGTCGCTGACCGAGGCCACGGCGGCGTCGGATGCCGGCGCCACTTTCGGCGGGTAGCCGTTGGAGTAGTCGTAGAACTGCCGGCTGAGCAACCCGACGAGGCCATTCGGGCTCTCCGCGTCGCCGCTGGTGACCAGCCGGTACAGCGGAAGCACGGCCTGTCCGTCGGCACCGCCGAAGACGCTCTGGCATGAGCTGAGCGCGTCGTTGAACGAGGCGCGCGGCGCGTCCAGTCGGGTGATCACGACGGCGCGCGGGGTGTGCAGTGCCGCGCATTCTTCCCAGAGCGAAACCGTAATGGGATCGACGTCTTCCGCGGCCGATACGACGAACAGCGCGGCGTCGGCGGCGCGCAGACCAGCCCGGAGCTCGCCCGTGAAGTCGGGATATCCCGGCGTGTCGAGGAGGTTGATCACGACATCGTCGGAACGCAACGGGCAGACGGAAAGCGCGACCGATCGTTGCTGTGAAACCTCGACGGGGTCTGAGTCGCTCGTCGTGGTGCCGTCCGCAACGGTGCCCGCTCGGGGGATGGTCCCCGTAGTCGCGAGCAGCGCCTCGACGAGCGTCGTCTTACCGGCGCCGGAGTGCCCGACAAGCGCGACGTTGCGAATGTTCTCCGGCCGATCCGCGGTCGCTACGGTCGCGGTGGGCCGTCCGGTCGCGCCGGTGCTTTTCTTAGTCGACATGACACCTCGTCTTCTGGAGGACCTGGTCCGCTGAAATCTCTCGCCGGACATCGTCCGCTGATCTGCTAGGCAAACGCGTTCTACTTATCTTCGTGCGGCACTCCGTCCCGGCATTCGACACCAGTGCGCCACTCTGGGACAAGCGGTGCGCCGGTCGAGCCACCGATTCCACAACATCACTCTGACTAAGGTGGTCCGAACCGACAACCGGCCGCGTGAAAGGGTCATGTGCTCAACATCCATGCTCGCGAGTGGGTGTCGAAAACGCTCAACCCGCTCGGAGCGCGTCTGGCGCGCATGGGCGTCACTCCCGATCTCATTACGGTCGTCGGAACGGTTGGCGCCACCGCCTCGGCATTGATCTTCTTCACGCGTGGCTGGTGGTTCTCGGGCACCATGCTGATCTGGGGCTTCGTCATGCTCGACGTGCTCGACGGGGCGGTAGCCCGGGCGAGCGGCCGGACCACGAAGTTCGGAGCCGTACTGGACTCGACCGGCGATCGGATCGCGGACGCCGCGGTGTTCGGCTCCATCGCCTGGTACTTCGCGCAGCATGACCAGCCGTGGATGCTCGCGGCCGCTTTGCTGTGCCTGGTGCTCGGCGCGCTGACGTCGTACATCCGGGCGCGGGCGGAAGCGGCCGGCATGACGGCCACGGTGGGTATCGCCGAGCGGGCCGAACGGCTCATCATCGTGCTGGCGGGCACCGGACTCTCGGGACAGAACCTGGAAGTTCCTTACGTGCAAGCGATAGCCCTATGGGTGCTCGTAGCCGCTTCCACCATCACGGTGGTGCAGCGGCTCGCCACCGTTTACGTCCAGTCGAGAGCCTCG
>JAFAPL010000864.1 GCA_019247135.1 Chloroflexota bacterium
TGCGAGCTCATCCTCGAGTTACTCGACACCGGCGGGCTCGCCCTCGGCGGACCTGAGCAGGTCGGCCAGCGACGTGTAGTGCTGCTCCGCCGCCGAGAGCTGCGCGCGGCCCAAGCCCGTGAAACTGAACGCGCCGAGCTTGATCAACAGCTGCAGGTCGTGCCGGCTCACCAGACGGCGATCGACCTTGCGGCAGAAATCCAGCAGGCTGGTGAGCTCGCCGAAGGCGGCGCGAACCGCCAGGATGTGCTGCGCAGCCTCCGGGCCGAGACCGCGGATCGCGGTCAACGGCACGCGGATGGCTCCGATTGTCCCGCGATGTTCGACGTCCGTTTCCTCCACCCTGAACCGGTCGCCGCTCTGGTTGACACACGGCGGCAGCAGCAGGACGCCAAAGCGGCGCGCCTCCTCGACAGCGGATCCGAGCCCGTACTGAATGGACCCGCCGTTGTTCAGCACTTCTGAGAAGAATGCCGGCGCGGTCGCCGGGTTCACCTTCAGACACGCCTGGCGGAAGACGTGCTGCGCCATGGCGAGCGCGTGTCCGTGCAGGTGGAGGTAGCCGACGTGCCTGATCAGGAGTCCAAGGAGCTGGTTGCTCTGGTCGGTGGTCCAGCGCTGCCGCGCGCCGGCTTCGCGGATCGCACGCTCCATCACCTCGCGGCCTGCGGCGCGACCGCCGGCAATGGCGCGCCGAAAGCGCTCCGCCCAGGCGTGGTCGAAGCCCAGCAATTTCACGAGCTCGACCAACTCTTATCTTGAGCGACCCGCCTACTTTCACTTTCAGTCACGTCGAGTACATGTCCACCCCGTCAGATTCAAGCGAGGTAATTCCAGTTCGCTCGTGAATCCGGGCCATCATAGGCAAAACCTGTCCAAATGCGTGCCTGCCAGCCGGGCCATACTAGTTTCACTTGGCGAACTAGAGCGGCGCCCGCCACGTAAAGTGGGCCTCATGATGCGCGTACAGCAGCCAATCGAACCGGGAGGACGTCCAGAGTGTCTCGGAACCCAAGTGCGGCGCCCACCACAAACCCGGATTGAGTTCGAACCCCGTCCACATAGGTAGCGGAACGAGCGAGACTCGACCGTCACCTGGCCCGGCGAAAGCCCGAACGTCTTCCGTCCACCCATGTGGACCGCCTTCGTGCAGCTGCCAGATGTGACGGCCGCCGGCGAGTTGCGCAAGCACCCGCCGCATTGGCTCAAGTGGCAAATCCTCAGTTCCAACCCATGCCGATTGGAGCGCGAGATGGTGAGCCGTTTTCAGCATAGCGATAAGGGGATGCCACGTTTCCTCGCTGCTGGGCCAGGCGCGTACCACTCGTCTCAGAATGTTGCGCCGCTCTTCCGAACTGAGAACGCGGCGGAAGGGAACGCGAGGCATCCGTTGCACAGCAGTCTCGGTAAACTCCATCACGGACGCTCGGAATCGCTCGCGCTCGGCGAGTCTGGTGTCGCTTTCCGCCTCGCTCTCCGGTAGGTCCCGCACGTCCCTGGCGGTGGGCCACTGTGAGTAGGCACATATCTCCAGCAGGAACGCGCGAAGTGATTCGACGTCAGTGAACTCGTCCCCAACTTTCATTTCGATCGCGTGCAGAATGCCAGGAAGTGGAATCGCCTTTTCCCAAGCTTCCCGTTGCGCTTGGTCCATGGTGCGTGGCTCACGGTACCCATGGATCGCGATCAGCTCGTCCAAACGCGCCACGCAGTAGCGCCTGGCAGCTGAATGAAGCGCACTGCGGCTAATCATCCTGTTCAACGTCTTTCAATCGATCGAGAACCACCGCGGGCGCAAGATGCCACGCTACTTGTCATTGGGAGGGGCGTGGTACACGATTCGAGAGTAATCGCTGACCATCGCCGCGTTCGTCGCGTGGTACGTGCGGCAGTGGTGAACTTGACCAGCGAGCACTTCGTTGATTCTCCTCAGTTGCTTGTGCTCATCGGCAAGCTGCACCTTGGAGATGCGCTCGGCGGCGAGGCGCTGACGCAACGCTTGGATCATCGCCTCCTTCGATGCATCTGATGCGCGTTCGGCGGCGCGGTGCGCCGGCCATGGATGTTCGCGTCGGAGTGCTGCAATGCGATCACGGAGTGCCTTCTGGGCGTAGAGCCACGAGCGGGAGACGCCAGCCCTCTGAGCTACCAATTGGAAGGTGATCACAGCGCCAGAGTGCTCGATCACATCAAGTGCAGCTTCGTTACGCCGTACGGCCTCTATGTGCAAGTTCTTGCGGTGTTGCACCATGCCCGTCACGTTCCGTGGATGCGTACCGAGCACGGGTTTCACTGGATTTGCATCAATTGCGCGACGGCAGCCCGCGGCGACTC
>JAFAPL010000128.1 GCA_019247135.1 Chloroflexota bacterium
TCGAACTGCTGGACCAGGACGTCGTTGACGAGCATGCCGAGCTCGGTCGGCTTCAGACGTCGCCCGTCGCGCTCGACATAGCCGCGGTCCTGGATCGTGCCGAGGATCGGGGCATAGGTGCTCGGGCGGCCGATACCCCGCTCTTCCAGGGCTTTGACCAGCGTCGCCTCGGTGTAGCGCGGCGGCGGCTGGGTGAAGTGCTGCTCGGGCACGAGCTGCCTCAAGTCGAGCTGATCACCTGCGACGAGCTCGGGCAGAGGTTGTTTGTCCTCGTCGGCGGTTTCCTCGTCGTCGGTGCCGGCCCGATAGAGGGTGAGGAAGCCCGCGAACTTCAACCGCGAGCCGCTCGCGCGGAATCGATAGTGGGGCTTCTGTGGAGCTCTGGCGTCAACGTCGACCGTTGTCACGTCGAACACCGCGGACGCCATCTGGGAGGCCAGAAAGCGCTTCCAGATGAGGTCGTACAGCCGGTATTGCTCATTTGACAGGTGCGCTCGCAGCGCGTCTGGCTGGCGGAAGACCGAGGTCGGCCGAATGGCCTCGTGTGCTTCCTGCGCGAGTTTGCTGCGCGTTTTGTACGCACGAGGCTGAGCGGGCAGCATCTCGGACTGGAAGTTCTGTCGGATGTATTCGCGCGCCTCCTGCTGGGCATCCTGCGCCACGTTGACCGAGTCGGTTCGCATGTAGGTGATGAGACCGACTTCCTCGCCCGCGCCGATCGCGATGCCCTCGTATAGCTGTTGAGCCACGACCATCGTGCGGCGAGCGGTGTAACCGAGCTTGCGGCTGGCCTCCTGCTGCAGTGTGCTGGTTGTAAACGGTGCATCAGGGTGGCGTTGCTGCTCCCGTTCGCGCACGCCCGCGACGCTCCATCCAGCGCCTTGGAGCTCGTCCTGTACGGTCTGAGCTTCGACGCCCGTGTGAAGGTCGATCTTTTTGCCGTCACGTTCGATCAGACCGGCGGTGAACGTGGCGTGGCCCTGCTGATGGCGCGCAAGAATCGCGTCGAGGGTCCAGTACTCGACTGGCACGAACGCCTCGATCTCGCGTTCGCGATCGACGACGATGCGTACGGCCACCGACTGCACGCGCCCCGCCGAGAGTCCGCGGCGGACTTTGCGTCCCAGAAAGTTGCTGACCGGATAGCCGATCAGTCGATCGAGCACACGTCGGGCCTGCTGCGCATCCACCCGATGCATGTCGATGTGGCGTGGGTTGTTGAGGGCGTGGAGCACCGCGTTGCGGGTGATCTCGTGGAACTCGATTCGGTTGATCTGATGGTCACCGTCGAGGCCGAGCGCCGAAACGAGGTGCCAGGCAATGGCCTCGCCCTCGCGGTCAGGGTCAGTTGCCAGGAGGACGGACGACTTGCCGCGTGCCTCGTCTTTGAGTCGTTTGACGACGTCTTTGCGCTCCTTGGGCACGACGTATTGCGGTCGGAACTCGTTCTCGACGTCCACACCCAACTTGCTGGTCGGCAAGTCGCGGACGTGCCCCAGGCACGCGCGGACCGAATAGTTCCGCCCAAGAAACTTCTCAATTGTCTTGGCCTTGGCCGCCGATTCGACGACCACCAGGCTTTGTTTCGCCATGTACTCCTCGGTTGCGCGGAGTCTATAGCTCGGCGTCAGGCTCGGGTATACACCATCGTCCCAACCTGCCGAGCCAATCCCTGCAATTCCAACATTGCCAGACTGGCCGACACATCGCCGGCGCCACACCTGAGCAGGCGCGCCAGTTCGTCGACGTGACGCGGGTCGCCATCCAGAGCATCCCAGACCGATTTTTCCTGCGGGCTGAGTTTGTCAGAGCGCAGGCGGTGTGCCAGCGGGGGATCGGCCGACGGTATGCTCGCGCCGAGCGGGTCCAGTTGATTCAGAATATCGTCGACGCACGTGACTGCCGTGGCGCCCTGTTTCAACAGGTCATTGGTTCCTGCGCTCAAACGGCTCAGGATGCTACCGGGTACTGTCATCACCTCGCGACCCTGCTCGAGTGCAAAGTCGGCCGTGATCAGGGCCCCGCTGCGTAGATCGGCTTCGACGATCACTACAACGCGAGACAGGCCCGCGATAATCCGGTTGCGCCTGGGGAAGTTGACCGCGTCGGGTGGAACCCCCGGTGCGAACTCGGAGATGAGCGCCCCCTGCTCGCGCTCCAGGATGTGGCTGGCCAGCGTTCGGTTCTCCGCCGGATAGACCTGGTCGAGGCCATTGCCCAGGACGGCCAGCGTGCGGCCACCGGATTCGATCGCGGCTCGATGGGCAGCAGTGTCGACGCCTCTGGCCAGGCCGCTGACGACCGTCACGCCAGCCTTGCTGAGACCGTGTGCGAGTTGCGCGGCAACGGCGCGACCGTAGCTGGTGGCCTCGCGTGTACCGACCATGGCCACGGCCTGGCTGTCCCGGTCTGTCAGGCAGCCGCGTACGAACAGCACCGGGGGTGGATCGGCGATCTCGCGTAACGCCGGTGGATAGCTGTCGTCCAGGAGCGTCAGCGTAGTGATGCCGAGTCGCGCCAGGTTCTCGAACGTAGACGCGACCGACGTCTTCTGCCGCAGGCGTTTCAGATTGGCAATGGTTCGGTGCTCGAGACCTGCTGCGTGCAGCTCGAGGTCTGAGGCGCGCCATGCTGCCTCGGCGCTTCCGCACACCTGCAGCAGGCGCTGGAAGCGGATTGGTCCAACGCCGGTGGCCGTGCTCAGCAGCACCCAGTACGCGCGTTCGGTTTCCCCCGTCACGAGGACGAACTATCCGGCACCGCCCGGATGGCGTGCCGGATTTTTCGCCGCTCTCAGAGACGCCAGAAAGCCTGGTTACGGCGTGCGGCGTCCTGGAGCACTGCGAACTTGTCCGTCGCTTCGAGCCAGGCTTCGAAAACCGCCGACGTACACAGCAACGCGACTGCTACCGGCGCAATCGCCTCCGTGATCGCAGCGCATACAGCGTCGAAGTAGTGTCGGTCGAGCGATGGCGATGGCGAAGATGAGAATGCTTCGAGTGTTGTGACGCGGCTTATCCTGCCGTTCTCGAACTGCAGCACCAGCCCGACCTCCACCTCGACTTCGTTCAGCACCACCAGGCCGGCACAGCACGGAGACGGAAGAGCAGCCGCGAACCGCACCAGGTCGCCATAGCTCCAGCCGTAGCGCGGGGCGGGCTTCTCGGGTACACACACGTACCCGTCCGACCCGTCCCAGACCAGCTGATAGACCAGGTGGTAGTACGCGTCGAGCGTGAGCTCGCGGCGCGGGCTCGCCTGCGCCTCCCGCGCAACGTGTCGCAGATGGCGCCGGTCGATCACGTGGACACGGTCCCACTCGGCGCGCTCGTGCAGCTCGAGGGCGAGGCCGCGGGGATCGTCGACACGCTCGATCTGGATGTCGGCTCGCGGCCCGAGTTGATCATCGACGACGCGGGGACGCGCGCCGCCCTCGTGCAGGACATACAGCCCGTGCTCGCCGGGCTGGTTCGCGGCGATGTACTGCGAAGGCATGAAGAAGCGGCCGATGTTGCGCCAGGTACGCGGGTCCAGGTCGTCGAGACGCCAGTTGGGGTCGATCACGTTTCGCGCCAGATGTTGACGGTGTAGGGCGGGAGCGTGAGTTCCAAGGCATCGGTGGGTGCGGCGTCGCCCCAGACGCTCTCGAACCGCCGCGCATTGCGACACCTCAGCCGCGTGCGAATTTCAGCATCGGTTGGGTTGCTCAGGAACAGGAGTGTCGTTCGTCCGTCCGTGTGAGGAACTACTTCGGCGGGAGGGTCGATTTCGAAATCAGGCGGCGCGAGTTCGTCGACGGCCTGATCCAGCCGCTCGGTCGCAACCACGCGTGCCTGTGGAAAACCCTCGTATGGGCGCAGATAGGCATCGAGCGTCGGTCGCATTGGGCCGAGAACAACGTTCCGTGCGTGCTGCACGATGGCGGTGAGGTCGAGCGGATCGAAGAATTCCGCCGATTGAACGAAGATTGCGTCATAGCCCGCCAGGCGCTCGCGACTGACATGCGAGTCTGACAGGTCGAAGTCGATCGAGCGCTGGCGCAACAGCGCGGTC
>JAFAPL010000400.1 GCA_019247135.1 Chloroflexota bacterium
TGACAGGCCTGTGATGTCCGGCCGATTCGGTGTCAGACGGGCAAAACGTCGGCCGTGTTCAGACCGCACGTTCGTAGACGCGATGCGGCCCGTCCAGCACCGGCCGCGTTCGAATCGGACCGACCGTCGGAACCGGCATGACCTCCAGGGCCAAGAGGAGCAGCAATGCAGGGAATGGACGCTGACCGTCAGCACTGGTCTCAAGTAGCACGCGAATGGGTGACGTGGGCACGTGCGCCCAACCACGACGCCTTCTGGGCCTATCGGGCCTCCCTGGTCTCCTTCATCGGCCCTGGCGCTGGTGTGGCGCTTGATGTCGGGTGCGGAGAAGGCCGCGTCGCGCGCGAACTACTGGCCCTCGGCTATCGGGTGATCGCCACCGATCCAGTGGCTGAGCTGGTGGAGCGCGCCGCCGAGGCCAGGTCCGCCCACGGCTATGCGGTGGCCGGAGCGGCTGCACTCCCTTTCGAAGACGACTGCTTCGATCTGGTCATGGCTTACAACGTTCTGATGGACGTGGCCGACGTACTGGCCGCCCTACGGGAGATGCGGCGCATCTTGCGACCGAGCGGGCAACTCGTGATCTCGATCGTGCAGCCCTTTGCGGACCGCGGATGCTTCGCCGATGCGTCGGGCAACGCTCCGTTCGTGGTCCGTGGCACCTACTTCGGCAGGCAACGGTTCGAAGGTGTCGAGGAACGCAACGGCTTACGCATGCATTTCGCCGGGTGGTCGCAGCCACTCGAAGCCTATGCGACAGCAGTGTCGGCTGCGGGACTCGTCATCACCTCGCTCCGTGAGCCCGCGCCTGACCTTGCCCACGGCCGGGAGCACCTGCGTCAGTGGACACGCGTGCCCCTCTTCCTCTGGCTGAAGGTCCGCATCCCGGCCCTCAACTCCCATTCGGCTGCCTGCCGCGAGGCGCCTCATCAAGGAAAGCGTTGATCAGCTCACCCAGGCCAGCGGGTTCCTCCACGTGGGGCAGATGGCCCGCATCCTCGCGAATGACGAGCCGGGAACCGGGGATCCGCCGCTGCCACTCGGCCGCATAGGCCACCGGGATGACGCGGTCACTCTGCCCCCAGACAATGAGCGTCGGTGCCGTCACCCGGTGCAACCGTTTGCGCAAGCCACGGTCGGGAATCGGCCACAGGTAGCGCGCGGCCGCGGCCATCGATTGCGCTCGCTCGAGCATGTAGCCTACCAGCGCCTCCTGCCCGTCAGGCGCCTTCGCGGTCGCCTGCGCCGCGGCTGAATCGCGGTCGTGATACAGCGCCGCAGCGAGCTCGGCGGGCGGCAGGACGAAGTAGTCGAGCGTCGGCACGTCCGACAGCCACAATCCGAACGGGTCGATCAGCACCAGATGCGAGACGCGCGCCGGCTGGACGGCTGCAATCTCTGCCGCGAACATCCCACCCAGACCATGGCCAACCAACGCGACCTGCCCGATCTCGAGCGTATCGAGGAGGTCGAGATAGAAGTAGATTGCGTCGTGGATGTCGTCTAGTCGCTCGCCGCCGGAGGAGGCGCCGTAGCCGGGATGGCTGGGCGCCAGCACATGGCGCTGTTGAGCAAGCGCGTCGTGGAACGCGTTCCAGCCTGGACCGCCTTCGCCGTGCAGCCACAACACGTCGGGGCCAGCGCCCGCCGTGCTCAATTCGACCCGGAACTCGCCATCCTGGATCGCGACCGTCGAAGTCTCCATTAGCGTGCTGCCGCCGCGAGTTCCGACGGAACCAGCAGGCTCGGCGGCTGGCGTCTGGCCGGGCTGGGCTTGATCCACCATCGGTCTTCCCACTCGCCGTCCCACAGGTGGCGAAGCTTCGGCAACACCCGCTCGCCCATCATGCGGATGTTCTGCGTGGCCAGATCGTGCGGGATGGAACCGAACTGGTTGAGCACCATCAGGTGGCCAACTCGCAGGCTCTTGATGACGTGCTCCAGTTGCTCGACGACCTGCTCTGGTGTCCCGGCGACGATGTTGCCCTGGTCCAGCAGGTCCTTCCAGCGCAGTGACGGCGGTCGATCGCCGAAACTGGTCGTCTGTCCCAGGAGCCCCATCCGGATTGTATCCAGCGTTCGGTAGCCAGGTGCTTCGCGGAAGCCTGGATAGACGTGCAACATCTTGTTGTAGAAGTATTCCCCGTGCGGTCCGAACTGCTCGGCCACCTGGCTCTCGGACTCACCGACCGCGACGAGTTGCAGGAAGCCGGCGTGATACGGGTTAGGTTCGACGCCCAGTTCGTCGGCTTTGCGCCAGAACCCATCCATCACCAGCTTGCCGCGTTTGAAGCCGCCGTACGACAGATACGCATACAGGTAGTTTTTCTCCAGGCACCAGCCCCACGTCTCGATCGACCCGCCTCCCGGAATCCAGATGGGCGGGTGCGGCTGCTGCAGTGGCCGCGGCCAGATGTTGACGTATCGCAGTTGCGTGTACTTGCCATTGAAGGCGAACACGTCAGGGTTGGTCCACGACTCGATGATCAGTTTTTC
>JAFAPL010000454.1 GCA_019247135.1 Chloroflexota bacterium
GGCGATCGGGTGGGCGCCCGTCCTGGACTGCGGCAACGAAGGCCTCGAGCTCACGGTCGTACATTGCCTGGCGCGAGGTCGGCTCCATCTCGACAACGTCGACGGCACCGTTGAGGTCCAGGCGCAACGTGCGCGGCGGATCAAAGCCATCGACAATGGCGCTACCGCGTGTGCCATACACCTCGAAGCGCCGCGCCGTCGGTGCGGGTTCCATTGCTGCAATATCAACAATCGCCAGCGCACGCTCGAACTGCAGCACGCCCACGGTATTGTCCGAGTACTGAGGCAGCTCCGGAGTGGCGTCGTTCCGCACGACGGCACTGACGCGAGACGGACGGCCCAGAAGCCACACGATCTGGTCGAGCATGTGTCCACCCAGGTCGTACAGGATGCCGCCGGCATGCCGGCTCTGCTCACGGCGTTCGTCCATCCCAATCGACGTCGACATGTGCGCCCGAATGGAAAACACCTCACCCAATGCGCCCGATCGCGCCAGCTCGGCGACACGCACGAAAGGCGGACTGTAGCGGAACATGTACCCCATCTGGACGTACAGGTGCTTTGTTTGCGCGGCGTCCATCAATTGCTCGAACGTCAGCCAGTCGTCACCCGCGGGTTTGTCGAACCAGAGGTGTTTTCCAGCGTCGACTGCCTGACGCGCCATGTCGAGGCTCTGAAAATTTCGGCCCTCGATCGCGACCGCGTCGCACTCCGCAAGAAGCGCGTCGGCTGAATCGAACCAGCGTGCTTCGGGGAATGCCGATGAATCGCGCCGAGCTTCTTCGGGCTCGAACAGGCCGACGGCCTTGACGCGCGAATTCGAGACCAGTGCTTGCCACTTGCCGCGCGCGTGGCCGTGTCGAGTGCCGATCTGGCCGACGCGAAGCGGCGTGGCGGTCAAAGCTTCACGGGTTTGCCGGTGCGACCGCTCTCGTACACGCCCTGGATGACCGCGACAACGCGCCGGCCCTCCTCGCCTGTGACCGCCGGCGGTCGTTTGTCATTGATCGCGCCGATCACGTCGCGCAGCTGATAGGCGTGGAAATTCGGCAGTTCGCCGGAGCTGTAGTCGAGCGCTTCGTCTTTCGTCAGCCCCTTCTCGTTCGGGATCGTCCAGATGTCGTTGGCTCCGACGTCCCACGGACCGGCCGCCACCCGTCGCTCGACTTGCCAGCAATCCAAGCTGACCGTCGCGCCCGAATCGCCCACCAACGTGACGCCGTGGATCCGCCGTTCGGGATGCATCGACAGCGTGCCCTTCAGAATCCCGAGCGCGCCCGACTTGAATCGGATCACCGCGACCGCGTTGTCCTCGATCTCGACGTACGGATGATTGATATTGCCCCAGTAGCCGAATATTTCCTCTGCCGGCCCCATGTACCACAGGAGAAAATCGATGTTGTGCGGCGCCTGGTTCATGAGCACGCCGCCGCCTTCGGTGTCCCAGCGACCGCGCCACGCGTCGCGACGGTAGTACGGCTCGTCGCGCCACATCTCGCACACAGACTCGCCGAGGATCATGCGGGGGCCCATCTTGCCCTCGTCGATGGCTTTGCGGATGCGCTGCGCGGCCGGGAACCAGCGTCGCTGCGACATCGTCGACAAGATCGTCCCGTATTTGACTGAGGCTTCGACGGCTCGGTCGGCGTCGGCGAGCGTCGCGGCCAGTGGCTTTTCGACCACGCCGTGAATGCCGCGTTCGGCGGCCATCACGAGCGGATCGGCGTGCTGCGGGTGGGGCGTGCAAACGCAGATCACGTCGAGGCCACCGGCGTCTAGCATGTCTTTTGCGGAGTCGTAGTGGCGGGCGACGTTCCATTTTTGAGCAAATTCCGCGGCACGCCCGGGCAGTGCGTCGCAGCACGCAACCAGCTCAGCTTGATCGGTGAGCGCGGCGAGACCGGCGGCGTGCGTATTCGCAATGCCACCGGTGCCTATGATGCCGAACCGAACTTTCGCAGGCGACATCAGCGGTAGTCCCCGTTCTGACGCGCCGTCACGCGCCAACCTTGGTGTTTTCGAACACCACGAAATCGTCGCGATTGATGCTGACGCCCGTCACTTTCTTGTTTTGAGCCACCAGCGTGATGTCGTCACAGATAGTGATCAGCCACGACTCGTCGAGGATCACGTCGCGGAGATTCTGGAACGCGGTCGCCTGAGCCTCCGGCGTGGTCGCCGCGTTCGCCTGGTCGATGGCTTTGGACCAGCGATCCAGGATCGGCGCCGCCGAGCCTTTCAACACCGGGTTGTCCTTGACGCGCATGAGCGAGTTCAGCGTCACCCAGGTCGGGTATTTACCGCAGTTGCCAAGGATGCCGTAACTCATCTGATAGTCGCCGGCGAACGCGTGCTGACCGGACTCGACGCTCGAAATCTGCTGCACGTCCATCTTCACGCCAATGCTCGCCAGGTCGGCCTGGACGATCTGGGCGATGCTGATGCCGGTCGTATCGCCCTGCACCACGAAGCACACGGCACTCCAGTTCGGCTGGCCGGCCGCTTCGAATATCTGCTTGGCTTTCTGCAGGTCGAACGGGTATTGCTTGACCAGCTCCGTCTCGTACGCCGGCCCTGTTTGACCGAATGGCAGTACCTGTGGGTGTGCGTAGCCGTAGAAGACCTTGTCGACGATGCCCTGGCGATTGATGGCGTATTGGAAACCCTGACGGATCTGCTTGTTGTCGAAGGGCGCCATGCTCGGGTTCAGTCGGAACGGATAGCACTCGGTCCCGGCTGGGCCCTGGTAGATGTCGTACTGGTCCTTCAAGCGGCTGGCGTAATTGGGCGGCAAGAAGCTGACGACGTCGTTTGTGCCAGCCTGGAGAGCAGCCACCTGCGCGTCGATATCGTTCGAAAGATGGTAATTGATCGACTGGAGATATGGGGCCGGTTTGTTCCAGAAGTTGTCGTACTTCTTCAACACCAGTTGATTGTTCGGGTTGTACGAATCGACCGCGAATGGCCCGGAACCAATCGTTTTGCTTTTCAACGCGTCGAAGTCGAGCGCGTCTGGCGCCATGATGTTGATGGAATCGAGAATGTCGGTGATGACACGCTCGGGAGTGGCGCCCTGCATCGTCATCTTGAGGGTGTAGTCGTCGGTTTTGCTCAGTTCTTGAATGCGCGGGATGATGCTGTAGATCTGATACGAAAACTTGCTGTCCTGAGCTTTCTGGTAATTGGCCAGGATCGCGTCGGCGTTGATCGGCTTGCCGTTGTGGAACGTGGCGCCCTGGCGGAGCTTGATTGTCGCGCTGGACCCGTCGGGAGCGATCTCCCAGGATTCGGCCAACCGCGGGACGGCCTGACCCTTGTCGTCATACGTCAACATCGTGTCGTAGATCTGTGCCTGGCTGGTGTACGACGCAATGTCGAGGTCGAAGCCGTTCAGGTCTTGCATGACACGACCCAGACCGACGTTCAGGGTGCCGCCAGCGCCGCCGCTCGAGGCAGGGGCGGTGGTCGCGCTTGCGCCAGACGCCGGTGCCGTGGTGGCGGCGGGTGCAGCCGGCGCACTTGTAGCAGCGGGCGCAGCCGGAGCAGCGCCACCGGATGACGAGGTCGGCTGAGCGGACTGCACGCCGCAGGCTGCCAGTAATGTTGCGCCTCCCAGCACGAAAGCACTTCGAGTCAGAAATGTGCGACGAGTAACGGCGGTCATGCTTTTGAGAAAGTCTCCGATCCTTCTAGGTCCGTGCTTGTGCTGGCGAAGAAGCACGCGACCGGATGCCCGGTGCCTCGCTCGACCAGTGCAGGAACTTCAGCGGCGCAGATGTCCTGCGCCTTCCAACAACGCGTCCTGAAACGGCAGCCCGACGGCGGAGCCGCCGGGTTCGGGACGTCGCCTCGCAGAATGATACGTTGACGTCGCCCGCGCAGTGCGGGATCCGAGATCGGCACCGCCGACAGCAACGCCTGCACGTACGGATGTGACGCCCGCTGATAGATGTCGCTCGCGGCGCCGGTCTCGACGACTTTGCCGAGATACATGACTGCCACGCGATGGGCGATCTGGCGCACCACGGCCAGGTCGTGAGAAATGAACAGGTACGCAACGCCGAGGTCGCGTTGCAGGTCGCGCAACAGGTTCATGATCTGCGCCTGGGTCGACACGTCGAGTGCCGCGACCGGTTCGTCGAGCACCAGCAGATCGGGTTCGAGCGCCAGCGCACGTGCGATGGCGATGCGCTGGCGCTGACCGCCTGAGAACTGGCCCGAGAGACGGTCGGCATCGGTCAGCGGGATCCCCACGCGTTCCAGGAGTTCGTCTACCCGGTTGCGTTCGCCGCCGCGATCGTGCAGATGATGGATGCGCATTGGCTCGGCGATCGACTGGCGCGCCGAGAGCCGCGGGTTGAGCGACGAATACGGGTCCTGAAACACCATCTGGATGTGCCGCCGAAACCGACGCAGTTCGGCGCCGGTGATGTGCGTGACCTCCTGGCCTCGGAACCTGATCTGTCCGCCGGTGGGCTCCAGCAGCCGGATCAGCGTTCGGGCGAGCGTCGACTTTCCACAGCCAGACTCGCCGACGAGACCCAGCGTCTCACCTGGCGCGAGCGTGAGATCGACGCCGTCGACGGCGCGGACGTGGCCGACGAGTCTGCGCAGCACGCCGCTGGTGATCGGGTAGTACTTTTGCAGGTCCTCGACCTCGAGCAAGGCTGCGCTGCTGCTCGGCTCGCGTGAATTGGTGGCGCGAAGGCTCTCGGTGGTCACACTACCGCCGCCGTTGCTTCGACTTCCGACCAGTAATGACACGCGGCGACGTGGTCGGACTGGTCGGTCTCGTACAGGGGCGGCACGTCCACTCGGCAGGGCTCGCGACCTTGCGACAGGTAGCAGCGCGGATGGAACGTGCACCCCGACGGTCGATTGGCCGGGCTCGGCTGTTGGCCTGGGATCTGGGTCAGTCGTTCCGTGCGTTCGTCGAGCGATGGCACGCTGCGCATCAGACCGACCGTGTACGGGTGACGCGGGTGGTGAAACAACGTCTGCACGTCCGCCGTCTCCACTACCGAGCCCGCGTACATGACGGTCACGCGGTCCGCCAGCTCGGCGACCAGGCTGAGGTTGTGCGTGATCAGCACGAGCGCCGAATTGAACTCGCGCAGACCGTTGCGCAGCACTTCCAGGATCTGCGCCTGGATGGTGACATCCAGGGCCGTGGTTGGCTCGTCGGCAATGACGAGACTCGGTGAGTTCGCCAGGGCCATGGCGATCATGACGCGCTGGGCCATGCCGCCGGAGAACTCGTGCGGATACTGCTCGATTCGACGCGTGGGATTGGGGATGCCGACCAGGTCGAGCAGATGCAGGACCCGATCGCGCAGCTCGTGTTTGCTGAGCTGCGGGTGATGCACCTTGATCGCTTCGCCGACCTGGTCCCCGATGCTGAAAACCGGGTTCAGCGAGCTGGTCGGGTTCTGGAAGATCATCGAGACTTCGCCGCCGCGAACTTTTCTCAGCTGGTCGGGCGGTAGTGCCAGCAGGTCACGCCCATTCAGCAGTGCCTGCCCGGTCGTTTGCCACTGTGGCCCTGGCGGCAACAGACCGAGCAGCGCCAGCATCGATACCGTCTTGCCCGAGCCAGACTCGCCAACGACGCCGAGGGTCTCGCCCGCTCTCACTTCGAAGCTGACCCCATCGACCGCCGCGAAGAAACCGCGACGCGTCAGAAACCCCACGCGCAGGTCGCTCACGCTCAGTGTGGCAGCCGTCGTGCTCATCCGTACTGAATCCGTGGGTCGAGCAGCGCATACAGCACGTCGACGGCCAGGTTCACGAGGGTGAAGGAGGCCACGATCATCAGGATCGCTCCCTGCAGAACGGTGTAATCGCGCGTTGTGACTGAGCTGAGGACGAGCGTCCCGAGGCCGGGATAATTGAAGACGCCTTCGGTGACCACGGCGCCGCCGATGAAGGCGCCGAACTGCAGCCCCAGGACAGTGACGGTCGGCAGGAGCGCGTTCCGCAGCGCGTGCCGCCACACCACCTGTTGCTCCTGGACACCTTTCGCGCGCGCCGTCCGCACGTAGTCGGCGCCGAGCACGTCCACCATCGCCGACCGGACGAACCTGGCCACGATGCCCGACGTGTAGCTGGCGAGCGTGATGATCGGCAGCACCGAGTACCTCAGCGCGGCGAGCGGGTCGAGCCAGATCGGCACGAAGCCCGAGGCCGGCGGAAGGATTTTCAGCCACACACCGAACAGCAGGATCAACAACAGACCGAGCCAGAAGCTCGGCAGGGCCAGCGTGAGCGAGTTGTACGTACTCACGAATCTCGCGGCCCCCGAGTTTGGCCTGGCGGCCGCGATGACGCCGAGGGTCACGCCGAGCACCATCGAGACCAGAAACGCCATGGTGCCGAGCTGAACGGTCGCGATAGCGCGTGTGCCGATCAGCTCGAGCACGGGTAGGCCGGTCTGATACGAGATGCCGAAGTCACCGCGCAGGACGCGGCCCAGCCAGTTGGCGTACTGCATGTATGCAGGCTGGTCGAGGCCAAGCGATTGTCGGAGATCCTGGAGCTGCTGGGGTGTGGCGTTCGGCCCGAGAATGGCGATCGCCGGATCGCCGGGCAGCAAATAAATCAGGGCCCAGATGGCGATGCTCGCCAGAATGAGCGCCGGAATCAACTGCGCGATCCGAACAACGAGGTACTGGCGCACTAGAGGCTGAGCTCCGCTCTCGTGCGCGCTCCGAGCAGGTCCTGCAGTGCTTTGGATAGCTCGTCAAGGGCATACACGGTCACGGCGATCGCCAGCCCCGGGAAGATGCCGTACCACGGCGCCTCGAACAGGTGCTGCCGACCGATACTGAGCATCGTTCCCCAGTCGGACGTCGGCGGCTGAATTCCGAGTCCCAGAAAGCTCAGTGCCGAAGCGAGCAGAATCGCCGTCGCACCCGTGACCGCCATCTGCACCAGGATGGGGCCGATCGCGTTCGGCAGAATCGTGCGCGCCAACAGATACGCGTAGCCCGCGCCCATCGCTTGCGTAGCCTGGACGTAGTCGTGTTCCTTGACCAGCAGCGTCGTTGCTCGGGTGAGGCGCGCGAACGCGGGAATGTTGACGATCCCGACGGCCACGATCACGTTCACCGTGCCGCGCCCGAACATCGCGATCAGCCCGAGTGCGATCAAAATGGCCGGGATGGCCAGCAGCACGTCGACCACCCGCATGATGACCGCGTCGGCCCAGCGGCCGAAGTAGCCGCTGATGAGCCCGAGTGGAATGCCGACGATCGACGCCAGCGCCACCGCGCCAAGGGCTGTCAACAATGCCGTCTGGCCACCGTACAGAACGCGGCTGAACAGGTCGCGTCCGAGCTCGTCCGTGCCGAAGAGACTGCTGGCAGACGGCGGGTCGAACTGGTTGATGAGATTGGTTTGATTGGGATCGTGGGGCGCGATGACGGGGGCGAAGAGTGAGATCAGCGCCAGCAGCATGAGGACCGCGACCGCGACAGCACTGGTCGGCCGCTGACGTGCGTAGGCGATGAACGTGGACACTGCTTCTGGAAAGTGTAGGCAATTGGATGCGCCCACAAGGAGACAGAAGCGGCTAGCGCCTACACTTTGCGATTGTTATGGAAGATCTTGTTCGGCTGGCCATCGTAGGCTGCGGAGGTATGGGGCGACGACATCTCGCCGGGCTCGCCGAGCTGTCACGCTCACCGCACATGAATCTCACGCTCGAGGCGGTGTGCGACCCCAACTTGCGGAACGCCGAAGACCTGGCCGACGAAGCCCACGAGCTACTCGGGGACCGCCCAGCCGTATTCGGCAATGCTGAACAGATGGTGCGAGAAGTCGACGGACTCGAAGCCGCCGACTGTCCCACGGACACCGGGTCGCACCATCGCGCGGCGACGCAGCTGCTGGAGCTCGGCTTGAACGTCCAGTGCGAAAAACCGCTGGCGCTTACGATTCGCGGCTGCAACACAATTGCCGACGCGGCCCGCCGCTCGGGCAAGATCCTGTCCGTCGCGGAGAACTTTCGACGCGATCCAATGAACCGTCTCGTCCGCGCGCTGCTGGACGACGGCGCGATCGGCGAGCGCCAGTTCATGTCTGACGTGGAGATCGGAGGGCGCGACGGAATTCTCATCACGCCGTGGCGCCACATGAAGCTGACCGGCACGATCTCGTTGGATGCGGGCGTCCACAATGCAGATATCCTGCAGTACTACTTCGGTCCGGCACAGAGCGCATTCGGTCAGGTCCGCCTGTATGAAAAGACGCGGGTCCGTCGCAACACCGAAGGACCTGGCGGTTTTTACGCCAAATGGGCCGCGAATATGCCGGAGTCCATCGAGGCCACCGGCGAGGACGCGATCTACGGTCAGATCACGTTTCAGAACGGCACGCTCGGGCAATGGGTGAACCACCACGCCGGCCACGGTGAGGTCGTCCGACAGCGACGCGTGTTCGGCACGAAGGGTTCGATCACCGCGCCGGGTGACCGCAACGGCAAGCCCGTGAAACTGCACCTCGACGACGGCACAGAGATCGCGGACGAGAAGATTCTGAACTACGCGCCGGGCTATCGCCTGGACGCTGTGGCGGCATCGCTATTCGGTGGCGAGCGCATCTGGCGCTACGGATTCGATTTTCCGACAACCGACCGCAAGTTGTTGGCGTTGGAATACTTCGAGCTGGCGCGCTGCGTGAGAACCGGCGCGCAACCGGAGGTGACGGCGGAAGTCGCACGTCGCGACGTCGCACTGGTGTACGCGTTGTTCGAATCGGACCGTGTTGGTCGCCCCGTGACCATCGACGAAGTCGAATCGAGCAGCGTGGACGCATATCAACGTGAAATCGACGAGCACCTGGGCTTGCTGAGCCCGGTCGGAGTCTGAGATGCGGATCGGCTACAACACCTGGAGTATGGCCACGGTGCCATTTGAAGAGTTTATTCCTGGGCTCGCGGAGATTGGTTTCCGAGCGATCGCAATCAGCGTGGTACCGGGGTACACGATTGGCGGCAAGTACGTGGACAATGCCGCCGCCATCGACCGTTTGACGCGCGACGATCGGGCGGCCATCAAGCGCGCGTTCGAAGAACGTGACCTGGAGCTGCCGTCGATCATCGGCAACCAGTCCCTGGTGGAGGAGGACCCGCGGCGCAATGCGGCGGCGATGCAGCGGCTGCGCGACACCATCGATCTATGCGTCGAGCTCTGTCCAGGGGGCCAGGCTCTTCCTACGCTGAACACCGGCATCGCGGGCCACACCGGCGAACTGGAGCAAAAACGTGAGATGGTGCTCGACCGGCTGGGCGAGCTCGCCGGCTATGCACAGCAGCGCGGCGTCGCCTTGTGCATCGAGCCCCACGTCGGCGGCGCGATCGACACGATCGAGCGCGCCGAATACATCGTGCACGCCGTCAACAATCCGGCTTTGCGACTGGATTTCGACGTCAGCCACTTCGAAGTCGTAGGGATTCCGACACAGGAGTCCGTGCCGCGCTTGATGCCGCTTGCGTCGGCGGCGGAAATAAAAGATCAGCATTTCCGCTACTGCGACGACGGCGACCTGTCACCCGATTGGCTGGTTCAAGGCAACGGTGTTGGCCGCGCCACCGCCCCGAACGGGCGGCCGGTCGAGTTCCAGTTTCTGCTGGGCGGCGAAGGCACGTTCGATTTGCCGGCGTACCTCCGGTTGGTCCAGGCGCAGGAGTTCGACAAACCCGTTGCGTTCGAAGCGAGCGTGCAGTGTCAGGCGCGACCGGGTTACGACGCGTTGAAAGAAGCACGCGGCATCTTCAACTGGATGCAGAGCGGCTGGCGCCAGGCCGGCGTTTCGGAAGATTGATGATCACAGCACCCGCGAGCACTGTTTCTGCTGTCTGGTACGGTACGAACGACCTGCGACTCGAGCAACGCGAGCTGCCGAAGCTGGGTCCACTGGACGTGCTGGTCAAGGTCGTTGGCTGTGGCGTGTGCGCCACTGATTTGCATCTCCTTGACGGCAGCATCCGCCTGTACGACCCGCCGAAGGTGTTGGGTCACGAGGTGGGCGGCGTTGTCGAGGGCGTCGGCGACCGGATCACACACGTCCGTGCCGGGGACGCGGTCGCGCTCGATACCAGCGTGGCGTGCAACACGTGCTTTTATTGTCGCGAGGGGCGGCCTTTCAATTGCCCCAACCGGATCTCAGTCGCCGCTGGTTTCTCTGATTACAACGTCGTGCCCGGCAGCGTCGTCTATAAATTGCCCGCTGGTGTCGCGCCTGAACTCGGAGCGCTGGCGGAGCCGCTGAGTTGCGCGATGCACGCGGTCGCACGCGCCGAGGTTCGGCCGGCCGACACAGTGGCGATCGTTGGAGCGGGCGCACTTGGTCTGCTGGTGCTTTGCGTCTCCCGCCTGTCGGGTGCAACGCAATTGATCGTTTCTGATTTAGACGAGTCACGCCGAGACCTGGCCAAACGGCTGGGTGCCACGCGCACCGTCGACCCGTCCGCGGAAAACATCGTCGAGCTCGCACGCTCGATGACCGACGGCCGTGGCGTGGACGTGGCGTTTGAAGCAGTGGGCGCGCAGGCCACGATCGAGCAGGCGTTCGAGCTTCCGCGGCAGGGCGGAACGCTGGTCCAGGTGAGCGTGCCGCCGACCTCGGCCCGCCCCGCCCTGCCCGCGTACGACCTTTTCGCGCGCGAGCTGACGATTCGTGGTTCATTCATTCGCACGACTGAATTCCGCCGCGCGGTCGAGCTTCTTGGCGTGCTGGATCTCTCACCCCTGATTACCCAGCGCTTTTCACTGCGCGACGTCGACCAGGCGATCACGGCCGCCCGTTCGCGCGCCGGAATTCGCGTCCTGGTGGGCGGCTCAGAACATTGACGAAGAAAAACCGCCGTCGACCGGAAGCGCGGTACCCGTGACGAAGTCGCTAGCCGGGCTGCAGTAAAAGATCGCGGCTCCGGCCAGGTCCTCGGGCGTACCCCAGCGCTTGCTTGGCGTCCTGCTGAGCACGTTGTCGTGCAGTTCGGGGCGCAGTCGACGGGTGTTGCGCGTCAGCTCCGTATCGATCCAGCCTGGCAGGATGCAGTTCACCTGAATATTGTCGCGCGCCCAAGCGGACGCGAGGCTCTTCGTCAGTTGAACCACTCCGCCTTTGGTGGCCGCGTAGATGGTCGCAGAATCGAAACCGAAGATGCTGGCCATCGAACCGATGGTGACGATTTTGCCGCCGCCGCGGCGTTTCAACTCCGGGTGGACCGCCTGAGAGCAGGCGAACACACCCGTGAGATTCGTGTCCACGATCTTGCGCCAATCCTCAGGCGAGTACTCCTCGGGACGGTTCCGAATGTTGACTCCGGCATTGGCGATCAAAATATCGACACCGCCAAGCGCTGAGACGGTGTCGGCAACCATTTGTTTTGCCTGTTCGAAATCGCTGACATCCACCGTGAGGGCTACGCTTCGAACACCGCATCCCTCGAGCTCTTTGACGGCGGACGCCGTTTTCTCAGCATTGCGCGCCGCGACCGCGATATTCGCGCCACACTGCGCCAGACCCCGCGCAATTCCCAGGCCGATCCCGCCGTTTCCACCGGTGACGATCGCTACTTTCCCGTGCAGGTCAAAGACGTTCAAGAGGCTGATCCCATTTCTTTGATGCGTTGGAGGACGAAATTGTCGCGCGCTTCGAGCACGTCGGCGGCGCAGCGCTGGCTGGTCCAGTCGTACAGTCCGCGGCCGGATTTCACACCGAGCGCGCCTTCGCTGATCAGGTCGCGCAAGGTTTTCGGCGCCTCTTTCGACGCGCTGAGCGCCGCGAACAGATAACTTTCGATCGCCACCATCATGTCCAGGCCGACCATGTCCGCGTGTTCGAGCAAGCCGTAGGCTGGAAACCGCAAACCCGGACCGAATTTGATGGCGGCGTCGATGTCTTCGACAGATGCGACGCCCTCCTCGAGAAGATGGAAGGCTTCGCGAAACAGCGCGTGCTGCAGGCGGTTGCCGAGCTGACCGGGCACGTCCTTGCGCACCACCACAACGCGTTTTCCGGCGTTGGACAGAACGGCGCGCAGTCGCTCGACGGTGTCGTTGCTGGTGCGCTCGCCCTTGACGACTTCCACCAGTGGCATGAGATGGGGTGGATTCCAGAAGTGAGCGGTTGCTGCGCGTTCTGGCCGTTGCAAGCCTTGTGCGATCGCTGTTATCGGCAGCCCGGACGTATTGCTCGCAAAGATCGCGTCCGGACTACTGTGCCGTTCGACTTCTTCGAAGAGTTGCTTCTTGAGTTCGAGATCTTCGGCAACAGACTCGAACACAAACGCCGCGTTCGTGACAGCTTGTGCGAGATTCGTAGTCGTACTTAGTCTTGCGCGCGCCGCCGCACCGTCACTGACGAGTCCTCCGCGTTGCAGCATCGCAAGCGCGTCCTCGAATGCCGAGGTGCCACGCTCGAGGCTTTCAGAGGAGCGGCCCCACAAAACGACGGCGTGACCTGCGAGCGTCAGGCTCACGCCAATGCGTGGCCCCATCATGCCCGTGCCTAGAATCGCAACTGGCGCCGCGGTCACGTGTTGTGTTTCAGCAGCGGGCTGATCCGCTGGGCCATCTCGGCGAAATTTGTGACTGCTTCAGGACTGCGTGTCGCACCGATGTTGGCAGCTTTGTCCAGCGGAACACCCGTCAGCAGCTTCTTGACAGGGATTTCCATTTTCTTGTCGCTCAAGGTGCGCGGGATGGCCGGCACGGCGAAGATCTCGTCGGGCACGTGACGCGGAGAGAATTGTGTACGAATGGTCCGCGCGATCTTCTGACGCAGCGCGTCGTCGAGCGCGACGCCGTCGGCCAACACAACGAAGAGCGGCATCCAGTAGCCGCCATGTGGGAGCTCCAGACCGATAACCAGGCTGTCGCGGACCTCAGGCAGACTCTCGATAGCGCTGTAAATCTCACTGGTTCCAATACGCACGCCCAGGCGATTCAACGTGGAGTCCGAGCGGCCCTGGATGACGGCCGTACCCCGTCGGGTGAACTTGATCCAGTCACCATGCCGCCACACGCCGGGATACACGTCGAAGTAGCTGGCTCGATAGCGCGCGAAGTCCGGGTCGTTCCACATATTGACGGGCATCGACGGCATGGGATCGGTGATGACGAGTTCGCCAGTCTCATCGATTACCGGCCGGCCGTTCTCGTCGAACGCCTGGACATTCGCGCCAAGCGAGCGGCACTGGAGCTCGCCCGCGTAGACGGGCAGCAGCGGGCAACCACCAACGAACGCGCTGGCAACGTCGGTGCCGCCGCTGATGGAGGCCAGCCAGAGGTCACGCTTCACGGCCGCGTAGGCCCAGCCGAACCCCTCGGCTGGCAGTGGTGAACCGGTGGAGCCGATGGAGCGCAGCGCTGACAGGTCGTGCCGTCGGCCGGGCTCCAGCCGCGCTTTCAAACAATTCATGAGGTATGCGGCACTGGTGCCGAACAGATGCATGCGCGTTTGTTCGGCGAACTCCCATAGCGTGTCGAGGTCCGGATAGGCCGGGTTGCCGTCGAACAGGAGCGCGGTGCCGCCGACCAGCAATGTGCCGATGCAGTAGTTCCACATCATCCACCCGGTCGACGAGAACCAGAAGAGGCGGTCGCCGCGCTGGATGTCGTTGTGGAGTCCGATGGCCTTGACGTGCTCCAGGACGATGCCGCCGTGGCCATGAACGAGCGCCTTCGGCAGACCCGTCGTTCCCGACGAATAGACGACCCACAGCGGGTGCTGAAATTCGACAGGCTCGAACTGCAGCTCGGCATCAGACTGGTGGGCGAGCTCGGACCACGCGAGCGTGCCCTCTAGGGGTCTCGTCCCGAGATACGGCACGGTGATGGTGTGTTGCAGGGTCGGGAGTCCGCGCTGCAGCGCGCGAACCACCTCAGAACGGTCGAACTGCTTGCCACCATACGTATAGCCGTCGACCACGAACAGCACCTTGGGCGCGATCTGCCCGAAACGGTCAAGCACGGCTTCCACGCCGAAGTCAGGCGAGCAGCTGGACCAGGTCGCGCCGAGGCTCGCGGCAGCGAGGAACGCGATCAACGCTTCGGGAATGTTGGGCAGAAATGCGACGACGCGGTCGCCTTTCTGGACCCCGCGCGCTCGGAGTCCCGCCGCCACCGATGCGACTTGCGTGCGCAGGTCCTGCCAGCTGAGCTCGGTGAGCGGGCGTGTCTCGGATTGGAAAATCGCTGCTGGAAAGTCGTTAGTAGCGTGCCTGAACACGTTTTCGGCGTAGTTGAGCTCGGCGCCTTCAAACCACCGCGTACCCGGCATCGCGCGGTCGAGCAGCACACGCGCAGCCTGCTTTGTGAACTTAACGCCGAAAAACTCGGCCAGCGAAGACCAGAAGCCTTCCAGATCTTCGACCGACCACTGCCAGAGCTCGTCGTAGGTCTGAAAACGGTGGCCGCGTTGTGACAGCCAGAGCATGAATGCCGTCATGCGGCTGCGCCTCCGGGACGCCTCTGAGGGCTCCCACAAGAGCGTGCCTTCTTCCACTGTCTCGAGTACCTGATGGGTCATGGCCGCTTGGCAACGATGAGTCTACGTCGCGGCAACCTGGTACCGCGCCCGGAGGACTCTGTTAATGCTCGGCGACTTGGATGGCCAACTCACGGCGCGGTAGCCTGCGCTGAACAGTGATGCAGCGGCAGGCAGCGGCGCGGAGAAATGCGCGCGAAGGGGTACTGTTCTGCCTGTTCGTCGGACCCAACTTGCTGCTGCTCGCGATCTTTTCCTACTGGCCGCTCATCCAGAACGCGTACCTGAGCTTCACCGAATGGGACATGATCGCGCCCGAGAAGCGGTTTGTTGGCCTCGAGAACTGGATCACCGTTCTCTCGAGTAGTCGCTTCTGGCAGATCGCCCTGAACAGCCTGGTGTTTACGGTTGGTTCCGTTGGCATGACGCTCGTCCTGGGCCTCTCACTGGCGATGCTGTTGAACCAGAAACTGCGGGGTCGGGACGCCGCACGCACCGTTCTGTTCACGCCCACCGTGCTCTCGGGCGCGGCGGTCGCCATCGTCTGGTACTTCATTTTCGATCCGAACTGGGGCCTGCTTCGTACATTCCTCGGTGCGTTCGGCATTCCATCACCGCGCTGGGTGGTCGATCAGCACTGGGCCATGGCGGCGGTCATCATCGTGTATGTCTGGAAGACGGCAGGCTACGCGGCCGTCATCTTCCTGGCCGGATTGCAAGGCATCCCACGCGAGCTGTACGAAGCCGCGCGCGTGGACGGCGCGGGCGCCTGGCAGCGCTTCCGCAACGTGACCATTCCGGGGCTCGGCCCCATCTCGTTTTTCCTTCTGGTCACGTCGGTCCTCCTGTCCTTCCAGGCCTTCGACATCATCAACGTGATGACCGCGGGCGGTCCGGTGATCGCCACGACGACGCTGCTGTACGAGTACTACAATCAGGCGTTCGTCGGCTTTCACGCGGGTCCGGCGGCCGTGTACGGGGTGGTGCTGTTCGCATTGATGCTGCTGCTCACGGTCGTACAGCTGCGATTCATCGAACGTCGAGTGACCTACAGCTGATGAGCGCTGTCGACCAGCCGCGAACGCTGTCGCCCGGTGTGGCGATACCGCGGGCATTGGCTGGAGTGCGGCTCGGTCGGGCGCTGGCCTACCTCGGCCTCGCCCTCGGCGTCTTTTTGATCGGCTTGCCGATGTACTGGATGCTGCTCGCCGCCTTCAAAACAGACAAAGAGATCTTCACGATGCCGCCGACGTGGATTCCGCTAGCGCCCACGCTCGCGAATTTTCCCGCCGCGTGGAACCTCGCGCCGTTTGGCCGCTTCTATGTCAACAGCATTGTCTACACGCTGATTGGCGGCACTGTGAAGCTGTTGCAGGCGCTTTTCACGGGATACGCGTTTGCGTATCTGAGATTTCCGTACAAGAATGTCATCTTCTTGCTATTGCTCGTGGCGCTGATGATCCCTGAAGAATTCACCGTGCTGCCGAATTTTCTCACGCTGGCCAATCTGGGCTGGGTGAATACATACCAGGGCTTATTAGTCCCAGGATTTGTCTCGGCGTTTGGTGCGTTTTTGTTGCGGCAGCATTTTCTAGGTTTGCCACGCGAAGTGTTGGAAGCTGCCCGCGTCGATGGCGCAGGCCACTGGCGTACGTTGTGGGGCATTGTCGTGCCGATGTCTCAGCCGGTGCTCATCACCCTGGGTATGCTGACAGTGGTCCAACGCTGGAATGACTACCTGTGGCCGCTCGTGATTACGAACTCGACCGAGCTGCGGCCGTTATCGGTTGGGATCGCATTGTTGTTTCAGAAGGAATCGGGCACGTTCTGGGGCGAAGTCATGGCGGGCACGCTGTTTGTTGTCCTGCCGGTCCTGGTGCTGTTCCTGACAGTTCAGCGTCATATTGTGGAAGGCATTGCCGCGGGTGCGGTAAAAGGCTGATTACTTTTGGTTGGAGTTGGACGCATGCAGCGTTATGCACGACGTGATGTTTTACGAACCTTTGTAGGCGCTGCGGGCGTGGCTCTGTTGGCGGCGTGCCAGTCGGCGGCACAGCAGCCCGCGGCGCAACAGGCACAGCCGACCGCTGCGGGCGCCACCGCGGCTCCGACCACGGCGCCGGCAGCTGCCGCGCAGACCGGCTCTACGGTTGCGATTACGTACTGGGGCGCCTTTGGCGGTCACAACGCGGATGTGCAGCAGCAGCTCGTGGACCGCTTCAATCAGTCGCAGAAGGACGTCCAGGTCACGCTCGAAAACCAGAACACGTACGAGGACCTGGCGGCAAAGCTGACGACTGCGCTGCAGGCGAAAAACGCGCCCGAGGTGGTCTTGCTGTCGGACGTGTGGTGGTTCAAGTTTTACCTGAACAAGGCGCTTCAGCCGCTCGACGATTTGATGAAAGCCGAGGGCATCAACGCGTCCGACTACGTCGACGTTTTTTACAAGGAGACCGTGCGGGCTGGGAAGCAGGTCGTGCTGCCGTTCGCGCGCAGTACGCCCGTCTTCTACTACAACCGCGATGCGTTCTCGAAAGCCGGCTTCGACCAGCCGCCGAAGACGTGGGACGAGTTCACCACGAATTACGTGCCCAAGCTGAAGGGCGCCGCGCCGGTCATCTTTGGGATTGGTGGCGCGGCCAGTTACGCCGCGTGGGTCTTCCAGGGCGTCACCTGGCAGTTCGGCGGTTCGTACTCCGATCCTGACTTCACGATTCGTATTCAGGAGCCAAATGCCGTCAAAGCTGGCGAGTTCTGGCGCTCGAGCGTGACGGACGGATGGGGACAGCCGTCGAAAGATCCGGCGACCGACTTCAACTCGGGCGCGAACCTGTGTTATCTCGATTCGACGGCCGGCCTCGCTGGTCATGAGTCGGCGGCGAGCTTCCAGGTCGGCGCGGGATTCCTGCCGGAGGGACCCGCGGGTTTCGGCTGCTGTACGGGTGGCTCGGGTATGGCCATCGTCGCGGGTTCGCCAGCTGACAAGCAGCGCGCGGCGATGAAGTTCCTCGGATTTGCGACGGGCACCGACACGGTTTTCTGGTCGCAAAACACGGGTTATATGCCCGTTCGCAACGCGGCGCTGCAGAGCCCTGAGATGCAGACGTTCTACCAGCAGCACCCGAACTTCAAGGTGACGGTCGATCAGCTGCCGAAGACGCGTCCGCAGGACAGCGCGCGCGAGCTGGTGCCGAACGGCGATCAGATCATTGGCAAAGGCCTGGAGCGGATCGCGACGAACAACGAGCAGGCTGACCAGGTCTTCAAAGACGTTGCCGATCAGCTCAATACCGAAAAACAGCCCGTGCTCAAGGCGCTCAAAGATCTCGGCGAAGGCTAGTCTGCGCCTTCAGGCTGACGCTCTCGCGCCCGCCTGCCCCCAAGCGCAATCGGGTATGCGGCAAACCGCTTCGCGAGCCAGACCAATCAACTTGTAAGTTGCTTCCACTGGCTCATCACGCGGCAGCCCGCAAAATGATCAGGCTGAAACCCGGGCCTCGCACCCCCTGGCTTACTCCGCGGGCTGACCCTGTTGGGTCCAGATTGGTCAACTTGCAAGTTGCTTCCACTGGCTCGTGACGCGGCAGCCCGCAAAATGATCAGGCTGAAACCCGGGCCTCGCGCCCCCTGGCGTACTCCGCGCGCTGACCCCAGTGTGTCCAGATTGGTCAACTTGCAAGTTTGATTTTCTGGCTGGTCAAGCGGCAGCCCGCATGACCAGTTCGGGCTGGACCCCGGCGATGTCATTCTGAGAATTCGAATCCACCCGGTGCTATCCTTCGCACACTCTTCGCGATATGTGGCGCTATGTAGTCATTCTCGTCCTGACGGGACTGCTGGTGATCTCCGCGGGGGGCAACGTCCTCCTGCTGCGCCAGACCCAGCAGCTCCAGACCGACAGCGACAGACTCCGTCAGCGCGCGGTCGCCGCTGAGTCGGCGCAGGGCAAACTCCAGGCGCAGATCGACCAGCTCAATAAGACGCAACAAGCGGCCGCATCACAGCCGACCTCGGCCCCACAGACCGCCGCAGCGCCGCCGACCAACCCAACCCAGCCGACCAACCCAACCCAGCCGACCGCCAACGCGCAGCCGACCGCTCCTCTGCCCAGCATCACGGGCAACACGGGCGGCGCCGATCCGTCCGTCCTGCGCCAGATCGAGTACGAGGTCGCCGGCTTGCGTGGCCTGCAGCCGCGCTCGGACGTGCCACTGAAGTTCCTCAGTCAGGACGCGCTACAGCGTTATTTCGTGAACAATTTCAACCAAGACTACCTGCCCATCGAACGCGAGACGGATCAAAAGCTGCTGCAAACGCTGGGCCTTCTGAACCAGGGCGACAACGTCGTTCAAACGTTGCTCGACGTGCTTCAAGAGCAGGTGATTGGCATGTACAACGCCGACGACAAGACGCTCTACCTCGTTGGCGAGCAGAGTCAGTTCGGTGCAAACGAAAAGAGCACGTTTGCGCACGAGTACGCGCTCGCACTTCAAGACCAGTATTTCGGCCTGCGAACACTGATGCCCAAGCACCCCGACAATGACGATCGCGGCCTGGCTGTCGACGCATTGAGCGAAGGTGATGCCGAGCTGATTCAGCGACTGTGGGGCCAGCAGAGCCTGACGCCTGATGAGCTCAACCAGCTCAACCAGGGTAACCAGGGCCAGAACTCGTCGCTGGATTCCGCGCCGCTGTACATGCGCGAGCAATTGCTGTTCCCCTATACGGACGGCTTCAACTTCGTGCGCCAGGCGTATCAGAATGGCGGCGGCTATACGGCTGTTGACGATCTGTTCCTGCACCCGCCGGATTCGACCGCGCAGATCCTGCACCCCGACAAATACAAAAACCACGTCCAGCCGGTGGACGTGATGCTCCCCGACGTCTCACCCACACTGGGCAGCGGCTGGCGCACGATCAACTCGAATGTGCTCGGCGAGCTCGATACGCGCTTGATGCTCCAGCAATTGACCGACCAGACCCGCGCGGTGCGCGGCTCGTCGGGTTGGGCGGGTGACCGTTGGGAGCTGCTGGAGAAGGATGGTCGCCAGGCGCTGGTGATCAAGAGTGTCTGGGACAGCGACACCTCCGCGCGTGCGTTTTTCGATACGTTTGGGCTGGCGATGCAGAACCGATTCGCCGGAGCGAGGCAGGAGGAGATGTCGGCGACGCGCCAGGCGCTGACCGCGACCTCGGGTGCGACGGATGTGCGACGCGATGGGTCGAACGTGCTGACGGTCATCAGCTTCGATCGGGCCAGCGCTGACGCTGTCGTTCGCGCCGTCGGAGCGCCCTGAAAGCGCAGGCGTCGGCGGACGGCGACGCTGTTGCTTCCAAATTGTTCAACTTGGCAACTTGATTGCTCTGGCTGCTCGAGCGCCAGCCCGCATAGATATCGCCCTAGCAATCATTGAGCGGCAGTTGACGGTCGACGGTTGACAGTCGACCGTTAACCCATGCACGCCACCCGCTCGGCGGAAATCGCGGCGACCGTTGCCGACCCATCACCGGTCCTGCAGCTGATCGTGGTCTCGGCCGTCGAGATCCTTCAGGGCGCGGCCGGCGTGATCGCCCTGCTCGAAGACGACCGCCTGGTCCCGCGCGCGAGTTACGGCCTGCCAGCCGGCGCCCTGGCCAGCCTGCACCCACGCCTCGACCGCGCGATCCTGAACGTGCTGGGCCAGCTGGGCGAGCAGGTCAGCGTCCTGTACGTGCCGAGCGCGTTTGGCGATTGGGCACGGCGCTACCACGTACTCGCGCTGCCGATGCAACAGCGCGACCAGTTGCTCGGCGTGATCTACGTTTTTCGTCCAGCCGACGCGGGCGGCTTTTCGGATCGAGATCTCCACGTGCTCGACGTCTTTGCCCGCCAGGCGGCCGGGGCGTTGCAGCAGGCGCGCGCGACCGCGGACATGCTTGCGGAGAAGACGCGGCTCGAGGAGATGCAGAACACCTTCGTGTCGATCGTCTCGCACGAGCTGCAGACGCCGGTGGCGATCATCAAAAGTTACGCGGCGACGCTCGCGCGCGAAGACGCGAGTTGGCCGCCCGAGACGATCCAGCGCGTGTCGCGGAACATCGAGGAGGAATGCGATCGGCTGCACCGGCTGATCACTGACTTGCTGGACCTGAGTCGAATTCAAGCCGGGCGTGTGGCGATGCGGGTGGGCAGCGTCGACCTGCCGCTGCTCGCGAGCGAGGTGCTCGAGCAGCTGTCGCCGAGGTCACCACGGCACAGCTTGCGGATGAGCTTTCCGCCCTCGTTTCCGGTCGTGCGCGGTGACGGGGACCAGCTGCGTCGCGCGCTGTTCAATCTCGTCCAGAACGCGGTGAAGTACAGCCCGAACGGGGGCGAGGTGCTCGTGGTGGGGGAGGTGTTGCCGGACGAGGTGCTGATTCGCGTGATCGATCAGGGCATCGGCATCCCGCCGGGTGAGGAGGAGCGGATCTTCGATCGCTTCCACCGCGCGGACACACGCCTGTCTCGCGCGACCGCCGGTGTAGGCCTCGGCCTGTACATCACCCGCAACATCATCCAGGGCCACGGCGGAAGAATCTGGGCCGCAAGCCCGGGCCTCGGCCGCGGCAGCGTGTTTAGCTTCACCATTCCCCGCGCACACTAAGTTCGGGTCGGGGGAGCCTGCGGCCCCCCACCGCCGTTCGCTGCTCCGCTTCGCTGCGCGCTCTCTTCCGCGGCGACCCCCCGCATGATGGGCCTTCGGCTGCCGACAGCATTCCTTACGCTGGCAACGCACCCGCTGCTCACCGCCACAGCCATCGGATAAACCTGCGCTGAGCGTCTGCACGTACAATGAGCAACGGCCCATTCGAGGGCGGCTCAGCACGTACGCGGGGGGTCGCCGCGGGAAGGAACGACC
>JAFAPL010000631.1 GCA_019247135.1 Chloroflexota bacterium
TGAAGGCGCGCGTTCGCCGCATCCAGCGAGCTATTTACCTGCGCCGGGTCCGTTTCCAGTAGCTCGTCGCCTTCATGGACCGAGTCGCCGGCCTGGACCTTGATGTCGGAAACCGCGCCGCGCGTCGGGTAGTTGATCGGGACCTGAGCCTCGGGTGTGACGGAGCCCTCAGCTAACAGACTGCGCGTAATGGAATCTCTTTTGACCACGGCCGTACGTGGCCCCGTCGTACGCGTGCTGGAGCTTGGGGTGCCAGTCGCGGAGGCAGTGCCTGAAGTCGTGGTATCGGCAGCGCGCGCGCCACCAACTCCAGTCGGACCAGCCGTGGGCGCGACCTGCGCAGGAGTATCCAGGCTATCCGAGTTCGACGCTACCAGCCTCGGAAGCACTGGCAAAGACGCACAGGCGGCGGCGATGCTCGCCGTGACCAACCCCACGCACGCGACCACGGCCCATCTCGCCGACCTCCTCCTCATCTCTGACACACTCCTGTTTGTTCTTTTGCCCCAGACCACAGCTGCCCCGGATGCTGATCAACATCCTATGGAGATCGTGTTGAGACCAGGCCACCCGAAAATTGGTGATGAATTGAGATCCGGTTGAGGTGGCTATGCCGGTGTGCCGGCGTACCACCTGGCAACTTGCGGAAAGATGGCGCCCGCCAGCTTGGCCACGTCCCGCCCGGCAGTAGCGTCGAGTTCTTCCACGCCGGCGACCAGATACATCTTGTAGTAGTCGTTCTGACGACCAGCCAGACCGTCCAGGACTGCAAAGCCCCACGCCAGGGCGCCGTTGCCCAGCAAACCCCGCCGCTCTCCATAGGCGTACAGCACGAGCCATTCCTCCGCGCCACGCCGAGCCACCAGCGCGCGGACATTGTCGTCGGCTGGCACGAGATCCCGGCTCGGCGTTTCCACCTGGTAGCCGCTCCCCAGAAATGGCACCTCGGCGCCGGCGGCGTACAGCTTGGGCGTGCCACTGGTCACCAGGCTGAGTGTCGCGGTGGCGCCACTCTGACTGCTGAACACACGCGACACGATGGCCGTATCGGTCGAAGCCTGGTCCACTGACAGCGGTCCCGTAGACCAGTTTTCTGCCTCGAGGTGGACGTCAGATCCTGGCCAGCGCGCAATAGCTGCAGAATGCGTCTCACCGACCAGCGGATACAGCGCCGCTCCACTGAGGAGCACCGCCACTAGAACGAAGGTGCGAATGATGGAAGTCTGCATCCAACTGTCCGGCTCAGGACCAGCAGTCCACCCAACGCCAGCCCGAACAACAAAAGACTTGAAACCCCGTGAAAGAAGCCCAGTGCGGCATCCTCTCCGAAGTGAGCGGCCACCAGTACGACCAGCGTGACCCGTGCGGTGTTGGCAATGACTACCAGCGGCAACACTCCAGCGAATACGGCCGCGCGCCCGACCAGCGGACCTCGCGTCGCGTAGACCCAGATCGCAGCCAGGGCGAGTAGCGATAGGAGGGAGCTCATGCCGGAGCATGCCTCGGCTACGACAAACGCATACTCAGGCGTCGCACTCGTGGAATGCAGAACCAGGCCGTCACGCATAACGTCCAGACCGATCAGCCGGCCCGCCCAGGCGGCGCCAAAGGCCGTCACGTCCTGGAGCGCGAAGCCGACGGAGTTCAGCAACCCTCGGTACAACCCCAGCCCAAAAATCAGGAAGGCACTCGGAAAAGCAATCGCGCGCGCTGCCCGCCAGCCCCAAAGGTAAGCCGCGACGCCAATCAGCAGCGGGGTCACCGCAATGCCGGCCAGGTTATGGATGCCGGTACGTTGGCTGACTAGCATCAGGCTGATGGCTGCCGCGACGACCGCCAGGCCTCCATTCTGACCATCGCCAACGGCGCGCCGCAGCGCACCGCGGCGCAGCCACAACAGCGCGAGCGCAATCGGTGGAATAAGGAACCCGTAGGTGAATTCCTCGTCTGTGGACCAGACTTCGATTGCGTGCCCGAACGCGGGCCAGATGAGCAGCGCCAGGGCCAGACTGACCGCCGTGTACGCGGCGAGGCGGTTGACGCCGATATGTGCCAACCGCAATTTCACGCGATCCCTGACGCCCACACCAGAAATCAACTAGCTTCGCCGTCGGCCCCGCATGCGCATAGTGGCATAACCGAGCATGCCGAGTGCGCCGGAGCCGAGTAACACCAGGCTGTCGAGCTCGGGCGTTTGAGCGAAGATCTTGCCCTCGTCGGGCATCACGAACCAGACGGGTTTCCCGACTAACCCGGTGCTGTAGTCGAAATGCGCACCAATGAGCTGCGCCGCACCGTTCGCTCCGCCTAGGAATGGGTGGCTGGTGCTCGTCGCGCGCATGGTGAAGGTGGCATTTCCGCTGGCGTCAGTTGTGAGGCCAGACATCTGGAACACGGCACCAGGAAACGTGTCGGGCACCGACTGGAAGGCCCCCTTCCCGTCAGGCGAGACGGAAGCCTGAAGGTCGGGCACCGCATCCGCGCTGACAACGCTCACGCCGGAGACGCTGACGTTGGCCAGGGGCATCGACGTGTCAGACGGATTGGCGAAATCCTCGCAATAGGCCTTTATGGTTACTGGACTGCTCCAGACGTTCGACGAATCCGGCGTCAGCGTGATGTCTGGAGACTCGAACGCGGGCACTCGGGTACCGGCGCATACCCCGGCGGCCGAAGCCGGCACTACACCGATGGCCAGAAGAGCAGCTGCTCCTCCCAGCACAGCCAGGCGGTTCCAATACGTATGTAACACTCTTCGCCTCCAATACTTATCTCGCACCTGTTTGGCCTCCGTGGCCTGCCTGAGCACCCTCCGACTCCCAAGCTATGCTTCTGGCTCGGAAATTGGTGGCCTCAATAGTGAGGAACTCTAGTCCAATGACGCTGTCGTCGACGTGATGCATGGGTGTCGAATTCGTTGAGTCTTCCGAATGGGCGTGATCAGTAGGCTCCGCGATTCGTCAACACCGCGGGGACTGTCCGCAGCAGAATCTCCAGATCCAGGCCAAGCGACCAGTTCCGAATGTAGTGCAGGTCCAAGCGGACCATGTCGTGGAACGGAACCTCGCTTCGCCCACTCACCTGCCAGAGTCCCGTCAGGCCCGGCACTGCTCGCAGCCGTCCGAGCTGCCAGTCCTCGTACTGTTCTACCTCTGACGGAATTGGTGGTCGCGGGCCTACGAGGCTCATGTCTCCGCGCAGGACGTTGAACAATTGCGGCAGCTCGTCGAGGCTCCAGCGTCTGAGAATAGCGCCCACGCGTGTAATGCGCGGATCACGTCGGATCTTGAAGAGCGGTCCCGTTGCCTCATTGTTTGTACGCAGTGCACCGAGCCGGCTCTCCGCGTCGGCACACATCGAACGAAACTTCATTATCCAGAAATGTCGACCGTTTTTTCCGACACGCAGCTGGCGGTAAAAGACGGGCCCGGGTGAATCCAGCTTGATTGCCAACGCGATTGCGAGCAGTACGGGTGCAGCCACCAGGAGCCCAGCGCACACCAGCACCACGTCGAGCGCACGCTTTGCCCAGCTCACGCCAGCAGCTGGAACGAAGCCAATGTAGCGTCGGCCGCCCAGTTGGTGCACCTCGACTCGATCGGGAAGCAAGTCGTGCAGATCTGGGACGAGCTTCACGTGTACATGCCGCCGAAATCCACGTGCAATCACGCGGCTGACCTGCTCACGGCGGCTCCCGGGCAATGCAATGATCAGCTCGTCCACGGCGTACGCTTGCACCAATTCTTCGAGCTGAGCAATTGGTCCAAGTAGTGGCAGCTCGAGATGAGCGAGATCGCTCCCGTTGTCGACGAAGCCCACCACTCGGTACGTGGCCCTGAGCTCGTCCGCCAGCTCGAGCCCGAGGGCGTTGGCGCCGACGATGAGCGCTCGGCTGGATGGCGCAAATGCATCACGCACCGCTTCGTAAAGATGGTGGCCAAGTGCGCGCCAGATGACCAGTCCGAAAACGGCAAACGCCCAACCACTCGCCAACCAGAGACGTGAAAAAGCCTGGTCACCCAGAAAATACGACGCCGTGACCGCGAGGACCAGGGCCGTAGCGCTCGACGACACGATTGCGCGAAATCGAAGTGGCCAGGCATGTGGACGCTCGAGGTCGTACAACCCATGCGTCGCCAGAAACGCGACCGTGAGTAAGCCTTCCAGGACGGCAAGGCGTACGTACCGGTCGAGGCTCAGCATTGGCAAGGTCTCTTCGTTCGAGAACCGCGCCATGTAGGCCAGCATGAATGCACCTGTCACCAACGCCACGTCGCCAACTACAAGCACCAGTCCAGCGACCGTCGAAAGTATCTGCTTGCGCTGCATGGCATCCGAACGGCCCGCGAGCATCGCGCCACTTTGTCGCGACCAGGTGTCGTCCTCGAGATGTAGTTGCGCTGTACTCATGCCTTTCCCTCAGCCTTGCGCCTACGGCTCGCCAGTCTTGCCGCCGGTAGCGGAGCCGCGAGCAACCACACCGAAATCCAGTACGCGCCGTGCCCGAGGATCAAAGCCAGCGTGCCGAACGGCGATGGTGTCGGCTCCTCCTCGTCGTTCCAGCCGTGATCCCCCGACAAGCCGAACGTGCGCGGCTGATGCTCGATCATGAAGACAGCAACATCACTTCGGTGTCACCCGCCGGCCCGTTGCACGCGAGCTGAGCGAGCGTCGGCAAATCGTTGAGCAGATATCGGCGCCAGAGTCGCTGTGGTTCCTGAACAAGGCGGAATGCCCACTCGAGTCCGGAACGCTGCATCCACACGGGCGCACGCCGCACGGACCCCGCGAGCAGGTCCAGCACGCAACCAACACCCATCGCCACAGGCACCTGGAGTTGGGGCTGGTGCTCGCGGATCCACAGATCCTGACGCGGAGCGCCCAGCGCAACAAAGAGGAACCCGGGTGCGGCGTCACGAATTTTCGCCAGCATGTAGGCGTTCTCGGAAGGATCGAGCGGTCCGATCCGTGGCGAGTAACTACCGACAATGGCCAAGCCCGGGCAGAGCTCTCGCAGGCGCTCGCCCGCTGCTTCAGCCACGCCCTCGGCCGCTCCGAGCAAGAAAACGCCAGCGCCCATCTCGGCGGCGACATGGCAGCTCTCCAGCACCAGCTCGACACCGGCTATGCGCTCCGGCAGCGGCTCTCGCTGCAGTCGCGAGACCCAGATGAGTGGCATGCCGTCCGCGACGGCGAGATCCGCTTCGTTGATGACTTTTCGAAATGCGGCATTTCGACTGGCGATGCTGATGAAGTCGAGGTTGACAGTGACCACCTGGTGTGGCCGACCGGAAGCCGCGAACGCGCGGACGCGCTCTACAGCGCCAGCCTGATCCACGCTATCGACACAGATGGGGCCCAAGGACACACGGCGCCGTTGAGGCTCAGGTGCTGCAATAGCAATCGCAGGCGGTCGCACCTGAGGTGAGAGGGACCGAGCTGAAACCAGCACCTCAGTTGCCATTGCCGTCGCTTCCTCCTGCACGGACCCGTGCGTCGCAGGGTCGTTTGTTGGATTGATTGTTGGCCGAGCGGGTGATTCGTCCGTGCATTCGGAGTTACGATCTGGTTGTGCCGAGACCGTAACTCTCGGGTGCGCCTCTACCAGTTCTCAACCGGCCGTGGGAGTCCGCGCGGTGCGCACCCAGACTGTCGTGCGCGAGGCGAGAAATGACTGGACGTACACACCCAGCTTCCATGCAACGTAGATGGGGGCCATCGAAAGGGACGCGTACATCCGAAGCGGAGCTCGGACGAGGGCCAGGCCTACCAAGAGGTACACAACGTAGCCAGCCAACGAAGCAGAGGCCACTAGCGCCAGACTCGGACTGCCAAGTACGATCGCCAGCAGCGTCGCCGCCACGGCCACCGCGAATGGCACCGACAACGGCGGAATGACTTGCTCAACCGTCGCATCTACCAGGAGCCAGCGTCTCTGGCGGAGGCCGGTCCACAGCAATCTCGGCACTCGGGTCCTCAGCAGCTCCAGACGACCACGCTCCCAGCGCGCATTCTGACTCGTAGCTTGTTTCAACGTGACCGGCATGTCGCCCTTGACCCATGTCTCAGGCGCAAACTCCACGCCGATGCCCTGTTCGACCAACGCCAGGTGGAACTCCACGTCTTCGGCCAGCGTGAACCAGCGCCATGCAAACCGCTTCAGCACATCGGCCGAAAAGCACATGCCGTTGCCCTTGAGCCCAGCTGACAAACCAAGCTGCGAACGTCCGAGTGGGCGCAAGTAGTGGATAGCCGCCAACGCCGTCGTACGTAGCGCAGCCAGGGCCGAGGCGGCGGGGTTCAGCACTGTGTAATACGCCTGGATTACGTGCGCTCCGTGTTCGAGCCGAGCGTCCATTGCCCGCAAGAAGTTCGGGGCGACTACAGAGTCAGCATCCACCACAACGTACGCGTCGTATGTTCGATGCTCTTGCTCGAGCTGTTTCAAAAGCCAGCGCAGAGCGTAGCCTTTGGCTTGTTCCGATGTATCGAACCGCTCGTACAGCCTGACGCCGAACGAACGGGCAATCTGCGCGGTCGAATCGGAGCAATTGTCAGCGACTACGCAAACGTCGAACAAGTCGCGTGAATAGTCCAAGTGGAGAAGGCTTCGAAGCAATCGCGCGACCACCGCTTCTTCATCATGCGCAGGGACTAACACGCAGAATTTGCGGCGCCCCGCCGGCAAGGGGAGATACGGCGGCCGGGCCACCACCGCCAGAGCGGCGAGCGAAAGCAGGTAGGCGACCAGCAGGACCTGCGCCGCGATGATCACGGCCAGCAGCGGCGTGACAAACGAGGAAAGCATCTTTTCTTTACGCGACCAGCCGTCGCATGCGTTCTGCGAAATGATCGACTGTAAGCAGTTGCTCGACGGTGCGGCGGCCCGCCTCGCCGAGGCTTCGGCGTTCCTCCGGATGATCGAGTAGATATGTGATCGTCCGTTTCAAAGCTGCAGCATCTCTGGGCACCACGTAGAATCCGGTGGGTTCGACCTTGATGCCAGCCGATTCGGCAACAGTGCGCACCAGACTCGGCGGTCGGCGTTGCGGATCCGAGCCGCGCGTTACCGAGCGACGGTCTTCGACAACGTCCGTCTGGCCCTGCGTATGAGTAACGATCACCGGCTTGCCCATTGACATGGCTTCGAGAATCGTGGTCACACCAGCCTGGAAATCAGTTTCGTCGAGCGGTACGACAACCAGCGCCGACCGCGAGTACAGCCGACGCAATTCGAGGTAATCGAATGCGGAGACCTCAACATTCGGCGGTAACTGCCGCGCTTGCGCGCTGTTACGGCGCTTGGACCAGTGGCTGGCCGCTCCGATGACCACCTTGACGTCCAATCCTTCGACGGCGCGCATCAGCGTGGGATAATCTCGGAACTCGAGACCGGCGCTGCAAATCAGGCGTTCCTCGAGCACCGGCTCTCTCTGCCAGAAGCTTGCATCGACCTGGTATGGCACTAGCGCCAGCCGATCTTTGGAAATCCCCAACGTCTCGCTCGCCAGTTCGTACTGGCGGCTGGAGTGCAGGGCGATGCAATCAATGTGCGAATGAACTCTCAGCCAGCGGAAGAATGGTCGCTTTTTGGACGCTGAGATCCGGTGTCCGATTGTGATGTGACGCGTTCTCGCCCGAGTGAGCTTCAGCAGCAGCGCCAGGGGGATCCCGATGTGCTCGCCGTCGGTCAGGATCACGTCGTACCCGGCGCGGGAACGGAACGCAAGCCAGGCCTGGACTGGCGCAACTCCGACCAGGCGAGCGATGCATCGCAAGATGCGTGATTCGCGTACATTCGATCGATCGATCGTGTCCGCACCCAGAACGTCGCCAAGGACGTTGTAGTCCTTGCGCGGCCCGGAAGAGCGGGTTGCGCCAACGTCATCTGCGCTGATCACCAGGAGCACGCGCGACGTCACGCGGTGCTATCCCAGTTCGACCAGTGGAGCGCCGGTCAGGTCCGATAGCTTCCCCAGCGGATCAAGCATGGGTTCGATCTGCAAGATTTCTCGCATACGCTGGATGCTCGCGATGTAGCGCGTGACCTCCATCTTGCGAGCGGCTTCCAGTCGAACCCTGACCTGGCCGTCAGCCATTCTTGCAATACGCCGCGCGAGATCCACGATCCGGGTTCCTGTGCCGCTACCGACGTTGATGGGAGGAACCGCCACATCCAGGCCGCCGGCGCGTGTGAGGGCATCGACAACCTGGCCGACCCAGACGAAGTCGACAACTTGCTTACCGCCATACACCAGCAGATCCTGGCGCGCGTTGGCCCGCTCCAACCAGAGCGGAATCACCCGACCCGTATCGCGTCTCCCATATACGTTCGCCAGGCGTAAGACCACGGTCTGTAAGCCGAACTCGCGACGAAATGCGCGACAGTACGCTTCGCCAGCGAGTTTGCTCGCACCATACGAATTGATTGGCGACAACGGCGATTCTTCGTCTACGGGCAATGCCATCGGTTCGCCGTAGACTTCTCGCGAGGATGCGAAGACGACGCACGATACGCCTTTCTCCGCGGCAGCGCGCAGCACATTGAAGGTGCCGCAGACGTTGGTCTCGAAGGTGTAATTGACGTCGCGCACGCCATCCATCACTCGTGACTGAGCCGCGAGGTGATAGACAACGTTTGCGCCCGTAACCACTGCGGATACGTCTGAGGTGCTTCGAACATCACCCACGACCAGTTCGAAACGTCGGTCGTCGCTAAGATGTGCGAGGTTTTCGAGCCGGCCGCGTGAGAAGTTGTCGAAGCCGACGACGTGTGTGGCCCCATTTGCCAGTAGCCGGTCAACGAGATGGCTGCCGATAAAACCGGCCGCGCCCGTGACAACCATTCTTCCCAGCAACTGCGGCATCGGTGGAGAGTGTGCGACCCACGCACGATTCTGAGTGTTAGCCTGAGGTTGAGATGGCGTTGAGGCACTTAGACGACGCGTTGTGCAAAAGGCCAAGTCAACCGATTCTCAACAGTCCTGCCGCAAGGTGTTCGATTGCTACATGCGATCGCAAATTCCCTGGAAGAACTCCGACACCCCACAGGGTCCGCCGATCCACGCGCTTTTCCTGAACACGCAGGACACGTTACGCGCTGACCTGTCAGTCCACGTTTCCCTCGCCAGAGCGCTGGACCGCCAAGCCGTACGAGTGAGTGTCGCGACCAATGCCTTCGAATCTCCTGGCGATTCCGCGCAAGCAGCCTTCGGGGCAATCCGCGACCTGACACTCTTGCGGGTCGCTCTGGGACGTCCGGTATCCACTCAACGCGGCCTCAAACGGGCTTTCGCGCTCCTTGTGAATCTCGAGGCCGGCCCTACGCTGCTGCGTCTGGCGGTCTGGTGCCGACGGCAGCATGTCGACGTGGTCCACGTGACCGAGCGGCCTCGCGATATGGCCCTGGGGCTGGCCCTGGCGCGGCTCGCGGGTTGTGCACTCATCATCCACGCCCACACAACCTATTACCCACACGCGCAATCGCGGACTGCGGCCGTTGCCGACTGGGTGCTCCAGCAAGCCGACGGGGTGGTCGGCGTCTCACGCTTCACGGCGCAGTCCTACTGGAACACAGGCCCGGTGAGCTTGGACCGAGTTTATGCCGTTCACAATGCCACCGATTCAGCCATCCTGAACGCGCACCTGGATGGGCACGCACGAACCAGTACCCGTCAACAACTTGGCATCCCGATCGATGCGCCCGTCATCGGCAGCGTGGGCCGACTTATGCGCGGCAAAGACCAGGTCAGCCTGGTGACCGCCTTCGCAAAGGTCAAATCCACTCTCCCCGAGGCGCGCCTGGTGCTCGCCGGGGCCCCGGCCGACGTCTCTCCTGATGGCCAGGGCGACTACCGCGACTACCTCGTGCGCCAGATCCGCCAACTTCAGTTGGACCAGGCGGTCGTATTCACCGGGTTTCTGCCACATGCCGAGATGCCGAACCTGTACGCGGCATTCGATATCTTCGCCCACCCCTGCATAGAGGAACCGTTCGGGCTGGTGATCGTCGAAGCGATGGCTGCGGCGGTGCCCGTCGTCGGCATTCGCGCGGGTGGAGTGCCGGAAATCGTGCGAGATGGGATTGATGGGTGCCTGGTCCCCCCGGGCAACCCCTCGGCGTTGGCGGATGCCATTGTCGCCCTGTTCAGTGACGACGCCCGCGCGCGACGTCTGGCATCCTCAGGTCGTACGCGAGTCCTTGCATCGTTCACGCCCGAGGTTCAGGCGCGTTCAATTGCGGAGGTCTATCGCGCCGTGCTGGCCAACCGCTACGGCTGAAGGCCTACCGCGGATGCCCCGATGCGAGGTCGCCGCCATGTCCAGCCGATGCTCAGCGCAAAGTTCCAGGCGGCCGCGGTTGCCATGCCAACCGCGTTTCCAGCGACGGGCGCCATCCCGAGCCGCCCCGCCGACAGATGCAAGATGCCGAGGTTGATGAGCGTGCCGCCAGCGGCAACCGCGTGGTAGCGCGCAAGTCCGCGCCACGTTGCACGTCCTGAGCTCCGGTCTGCGAACGTCCACGCATTATTCAGAAGGTAGTTGCTGCAGAGCGGCAGCTCGATGGCGACGGCGCCCGCGATCAGATAATGTACGTGGAAGACGAGTGTGAGCAGTGAGAAAAGAATCAGGTTCAAGCACGCCCCGCTCGCGCCGACCATGCCAAATCTCATGATCCGGATCAGGGCCGAACGCTTGGTCAGTTGCTGGCGCACATACCGCGCCATTAACTGCACGCGCAAAAAGACTGTCACCAGTGCGACCCAGCCGCGGCAGCGTCACCCCGCAGATCAGGACGCGTAACCAGGCGGGCTGGAGCGAACATCGGCGAGCAATCCACGAACAGCATGCCCAGGTGTTGTAGAAACCGTACGCCTTGCCGAAAGTCTGCCTTGCTGTCCCCATGCCGACGGGGTTGAAAGCTGTACGGAATCTCGCGAGCAGACTCCCAGCGGCAACGCACGAGAATCTCCAGGAGTATCTTGTATCCGATGGGACGCAGGGTCACGCCGTTGAGAACCGACTGGTTCAGCAGAAAGAAGCCTCCCAGCGGATCTGACACGGAGGCCAGCCGGCGCGGGAATAGCATCTGGCTCAGGGTCTTCAGTCCGACCGAATAAAACCGGCGTAGAGGTCCGTCCAGGCCGCCAGTGCTGCCGCCTGCAATGTAGCGACTGGCCACCACCACATCGGCATTTGTCCGACGCGCCAGCGCAAGCATCTCGGGAATGCGCTGCGGTGGATGTTGGAGGTCTGCGTCGAGGACACATACGTACGTCCCCTTGACGTTGCCCAGGCCATCCACGACCGCCCCCGCCAATCCGCCGCTGTTGACGAGTCGGTGTAA
>JAFAPL010000727.1 GCA_019247135.1 Chloroflexota bacterium
ATTCAGCAAGGCGCCCTCGTGGACGATCGCCTCAACGGAGGTTCTTGGCGGGTGGCTTGGGAGCCAGTACGCGCGGCTCGGATCTTTGCAGGACGGGTCAGCCTCCGGACAGAGTGCGAGCCTAGCCCTGTGCCAGGTCTCGGCCCATTTGGCGGCGGTCACCGGCTCAGCTAGCGGAACAATGACGCGCCATTTTGGGGACTCAAGACGGTGCGACCACGTTGTGTGGCCGATCCAGTAGGCATGTTTCAGCCGGTCATGATCAGGTGGCACGCGGTCGAGGTCAAACACCAACGCCGTGATTGCCGCCACGCCCGCATTGCCGCGCGTCGACGCGCCGTCGGCGTACTGGGCGGGCGACCAGCAACGGCCCTCGCGTTTATCGGTGAGTTGCTGAAAGGTCGTCAACAACGAAACGAGCTCACGCAGGCTGATCTTCCGTGCCGTGATTGCCGGTCGATCGATACGCTCGAACAGCACGATGGCGAATGTCTGCACTGGCGACGGGTCGATGGACGAGTCTGGGGCAATCGCCGGGGACGCGAACACTCCATCCGCTCGCTTCCGCTCCGCCTCCCGTCGAGCATGCTCCGCTCGTGTGATCGCTTCCACGTGCATCACGTCCATACACCACCGTTTCCGGCAGGTATGGTCCAGCGTCCAGTTTCTCGGGATTTGTCCGCGTCGCCACGTGTAAAGCAGCCTCGCGGCCCGTACATAGCGGCCCTGCCACCACGCTCGCGGATAGCCGTCCTTGTCGAAGCTGCCTCGCCAATCACGGCAACCGTTAGCATCTGGCTCTCCTACCAGACGCTCGACCGTGACGCGTCCAGGATCGGAAGCAACCTCTGCAAATCCACCTCCGCGAGCGTCTGGTAGCCATCCGCAGAGCAAACAGAGGATCCTCCTGCCGCGGGTAATGCCAGCCGTTGAGCTGCCGTCGGTGTCCGCGGCAGCGCGATGGCCACTCGCTCTACACGCTCGCGGGCTGTTGGTCCAACTGGTGCCACCCGCAGCCATGCCTGACCGGTGGGCAGTCCAAGCAACCAGCTCGGGTAAACGCGTGGCTCCTCGCGCCTTCGCGTGCTCTTGCGTCCGTCACTGAGGTGAGTGACGTCCTCCCGCCACACCCTGCCGAACAGCGCGGTCATCTTTTCGGCATCGGCTGGCGAGCCTTGTCTGAAGATCAACTGCCAACCAGTGGAGCGGAGTACCGAATCCGGAAGGTCCGGGTGAACCCCGGCCAGCCCGGCAATCCCCTGATCCGCGACGACGAGGCCGACGCCTGCGTCACGCGCTGTGCCAAACAGTTCCGCCAGGTGTCGGCCTTCGTGGCCGAGCAACCTGGGCTCGTCCACGACGAACAAGCATTTCCCATTCCAGCGTGCCTGTCGAAACTGCGCGGCGACGCGGAGCATTGCAATGAGCGTCCACGCGCCCAGCTTCCGCGAAATGGCGCCGTATCGTGGGTCCAAGCGCACCAGGAGCTTGCAGCCACTGGCGACGATGTCGTCCAGACGAACAGAGGGAACGCCGCTGCCGAGGGACCGGCCAGCGGGCGAGTCCAGCAGTGTGCCGAGGCGCTCGCTGAACGTCTGAAAGGCTTCGCGTACGGTGGCTGTCGGAGTGTCGAGCTCGACGAGCCAGCGCTGCGCCGTCGCGTTGGTCGCCGGTGCACAGCCGCGAATCGCTGCAGCCAGAGTCGCTGGACTGGAAAGAAGCTCCAGAATTCGTGCGGGGTCACGTGGTTCGGCTCGCCAGCGGAGCACCCAGGCTGCTCGCTGAACAGCGTGCTCGGCGATCGCGCGATAGACCGCGGCTCTGTCTGTGAAAATCTCGCCCTCTAGGAGCTGCTGCGCGAGTATCGCGGGCTCTGGGTCTAGTAGGTCGAGCTTGAGTGGGCCACCAATCTCCCAGACATTGCCCGACGCGCCCCGAACCGTATCAGCCAGTTCGGGGCTTCCTTTCGCGTCCAGCGCGATCACCGGGCCTGGATACCCCTGGATCACAAGGCGCAGAAAGGTCGTTTTGCCGCTGCCTGGGGCGCCTCCCACGTAGCCATGGTGATTCAGAGAGGTGAGGTTGAGATGCACGGCTGCGATCGCCGATCGGTAGCCGACTCCTACGTGATCGGGTTTGTGCTTGATGCCGGATCGTGCGAGGCGACGTGCAATCCAACCGGGGCGACGCGATTCGGCCCCTATCGAGGCAGTTTTAGAAGAGCCCACCGATGAGATTGCGACGTAAATGACGCCTCCGACGGCAAGCAGCGTCAAATAAACAATCGTCAAGCCGCTCAACGGTAACGCTGATGGTCGGAGAAGGGCAGGTACCTCATCCACATGGATGACTGTTGCCCTGGAGTGTGAAGCGTCCGTGCAATGGGCGTGAAGTGTCCCGGAAGTTCTTGCGCCACCCAATCGGCAAGACACTTGTGTGCTGACTACCGGTCGTGCGCGGCAGGTTTCCGCTCGACAGCGGGTCGTGCACTACTGTGCGAAATGCGCTGCCAGCGTAACAGTGCGACGGAGACTAATGCAGGCAATCCTGGTCAGGACGGCGCTCATGGACCGCGGGTCAGATCACATACTGCCCCAGGCTGTCGTGCTATGGCGGAGATGATACGAGGCTGCCGTGAGCCCCTGGTCGTCAGCAGCACCCAAACGTGCGACGCTCTGCAGCGGCCGAAACAAGCTTGTGCCCCATTTTCCCAATTCTAAATAGTGAGAATGTCGGTGTTCGCCATTGCGTACTCCGCCGCAGATGTCTGGCCGTACAGATTGACCCAAACTCTCCGGCCGGCTGTCACCAGCAGGCCCTCGCCCTGGCCTGCTCGCTCAATTCGTTCGCGCTCCTCGGGTGTGAGGCCGAGGCTGGCGGCGATCTCGTATAACTCGCGTGGCTCGAGCTGGCCGAACCACTTCGACTCCGCAACACTCTGAATAACTCGGCCGATTCGCGTGTCGAACCAATCGGTCGCACGCTGCGTCAAGACGTGGACCTCGATTCCGAAATGTCTTGCGCGACGAATCAGGTCACCGAGCGTGCGAGCGCCGAGCTCGTGTTCGGTAATGGTCACAGCCTCATCCACAACGAAAGCGGCCCGTCCCGGGTGGGTAAGCACGTACTCGACGAGACGGGCTTTGAGCGCGGCGAGAATTGCGCCCCGGTCACGTTCGTCGGACTGGTGGAGGTCCCAGATGACGACGTTCGGGTTTGGAACCTGGTCAAAGACGAACGCCTCGGCCGCGGCAAGACTGCTGATGGACACGCGCGAACCGTGCAGATACGCGCAGAAGCGGCCAGCGTACTCCTGCTGCTCGTCCTGGTCGATCCCGTACACACGCAGACCGTTCGCGAAGTGCTCGCGTGAGAGAAGTATTCGCAGGCTGTAACCCTTGCCGGCGCCACTTGTGCCGTACCAGCACATGTGCCGGTTCTTCGCTCGTGGGTGGGCCGTTGTGAACGTTGCTGGCGCCGCGGCCGCAACGCCAAATGGCACGCCGCCCTGCAGCTGGAGGGTTCCAGCTGAAAACGGGTACGTGCGCGCAACAGTGCCAGTCTCAACGGGGACGCCTCGGCCGTCGAGCGGATTACGGCGCACGGGTAGAACCGCAAGCCAGCCGGCGCGCTGCTCCCATCGCAATAGACGTAGCTGGGCGCCGATATCCTTCGCACGTTGGCGGATTCTCTTCGTACGCCGTTCGAGTTCCTTGTCTGTGAAGGCCCGAACCAGGATGGTGACCGTCATGCGCATGGGCAACGTTTGCCGGCATTCGTACGCCATGCGCAACCCCGCGATCTGCTGCACAGCAACGTGCCGTCCTGGCGAGGGAGCAGATGATTCGAGCGCGTTGCGCCGCATGTCGAGTTGGAGTTTGGCCCACGCGAGCTCGAGCGGCTCCACGTCGATCGCAACGTCTACAGGCACGTCGCCATCGAGAAGCGGGGCCGCCCAATCAGTTACGATCGTCGGCGGAAGTTTTCCCAAGTCGAACACCCGCACGTACTCGCCGTCGACGATGATGTGGCTGCTACTGGCGACGTCGACGATGGCCGGGCCAAACTGCTGGCCGCGTGGACCTAGAAATGGAGCCAACGTGCGTCGCAGCTCCCCACTTTCCACAATCCGCTCCATTGGCAGACCGATACGTCGCATGTTCGCCTCGAGGCTGGCGCAACGATCGGTTAGTTGTTCCTGATCCTGCGCCGGTACGACGAGGTAGCGCTCGCGGTGGACCAGCTGCGCACCCAGCAGATGCGCTCGGAGCCACGCGGCGAGGTCGCACGCCTCCGCTGATCCATGTGCCCGAATGCGGTCGAGCACCGGCAGCGTGCTTGCCGGTCGACCACGCACGACGATCTGAATCGGGTGCGGGAGCGCATTCAGGATTGCTCCCCATCTCGCGCGGGCGGCGCGCCTGGTTGCTGCGCTGGCCGTGTCCAGATTGAGAGTCGGGACTCGGTAGATCGCGCGCGGCTCGAGTCGTCCGCCGGTGGGAATCCACACCGCGCCATCGCGTAGCTGCACACGCGCGAGGTCATGTTGTTCGCAAAAGCTGAGGGTGTCGCGGCGTCGGTACGCGTTCACGACACCGAAAAAGCTGCCGACACCGTCAGCTTCGAGCAGTTCACTGACGGGCGGAAATCGGGTCCAGCTGAGATTGCGGACTGTCTTTTGCGAGAAGAATGTCAGCAAGTGCAAGGCGCCGTGTTCCGCTGGCGGATCCAACCACGGCACCGCGAACGGAATACTGAGCACGACCGGCAGGAGCGCGAAGCAGTACCCGATTTCTGCATTAAGCAGATGACGACTGACCGTGCCCGTCGGTACCCCAAGCAGCAGTCCGGCGGCGAGCAGCACGTAGAACGTCCGCAAAGGGATTGGTCCAATTGACTGCGCCTCTCGCAAGTGCGTCGGCACAAGGTACGGCGCGTCGATCGACTCGTCCAGCTGTTCTTGCATCAGAGCTTGAAGTTGCTACTTATGAAGCTGGCGACCACGCCAGCGCCGCCAACCAGCGCACTGCCGCCAATGATGCGGAGCAAACCGTCCTTCAGCCACGCCATCGAGTACCGGTCGAAAATGCTGAACATCAGCCCCAGCCCGAGCGCAACCAGCGCGAGTGTCGAGATGCCGAGGCCCGCAACCGCAAGCTCATTTGCAAGGTTCGTGAACCCCTGGCCAAATGCTGCACCCATTAGAAGAACCTCCGGATATGAACGACGAGCGCGTACAGCCACAGGGCCGCCAACAGCCCGCACATTGTCCAGAACGCCACCATCGCAACGCCGG
>JAFAPL010000741.1 GCA_019247135.1 Chloroflexota bacterium
AGCGATCGAGCTCGAACTGCCCGCCTGCATGGGCAGATGCTATCGCACGGTTGCTTCAAGTAGCGTGCGTGCGATGCCGGATCTCAATCAATCACTTGATTGCCACGGCAGCAAGCCACATCTAATCACTGGATTGAACCAGCGTGCGCTTGCCCAGATTTGATCGAACGGCGTAAGCGATGCTCGCTGCCCGATGAGTCGGTCACAATGATGCTGTGACTGCACCGCCCGCCTTTCGCGTCGACTCGGCCAATGGCGAGACGGTTCTGGGCAGCGAGTACGACAACATGCTGGCCTGCATTCGATGCGGTCTGTGTCTCACCTCCTGCCCGACGTATGTCCTGTCGCTGCATGAATCTGAAGGTCCGCGCGGCCGCGTCGGCATCGCGCGGGCACTCGCCGAGGGCCACCTGCAAATCACGCCCGACCTGGTCGAACACGAGCTGAACTGCCTCGTGTGCGACGCATGTTCGGCGGTATGCCCCGCAGGCGTCCATATGGACCCGCTGCAGGTGGTGTTGCGGGAGACGCTCGAAGTAACGCAAGCCGCACGGCGTCCCCCGCGCGAACGGTTGCTGCGAGCGCTGGTCTTCGGGTGGCTGTTCATGGACATGCGGCGCTTTCGCGCGGTTGCTCGGCTGATGTGGCTGTATCAACGCAGCGGAGCGCGCTGGTTGGCACGCAAGCTGGGCATCCTCAAAGTGCTGAAACTTGCCGACGCTGAGGCGCTGCTGCCGGACATGCCCGCCGAATTCTTCGTGCCGCGCGGCGAAAGCTGTGGCGAAGGAACGGACGCAGCGGCCTTGTTTGCCGGCTGTGTGATGTCGACCGCACTGGCCGAGGTCGACCGCGCTACCCTGCGAGTGCTCCAGCGCGCCGGCTTGCGCGTGGAAAGTCCAGTCGGACAGGGCTGCTGCGGCGCGCTGCACGGCCACAGCGGCGACCCGCGCTTCCGCGAGCTCGCCCGGCGCAACATCGCGGCGTTCGAACGGACCGAAGGGCCGATCGTCGTCAACTCGGCGGGGTGCGGCGCCATGCTCAAGGACTACGCGCATCACTTCCGCGCTGACCCCGTGTGGGCGGAGCGTGCGCGCGCTTTTTCAGCCCGGGTGCGCGACGTCAGCCAGGTGCTGTGCGATCGCGATCTCGCCGGCGGCACCGTCGAGCCGACCAGTGTCGTCTACCAGGACGCCTGTCACCTGCTGCATGCCCAACGCATCAGCCGCGAGCCGCGTGAGCTCTTACGCCGCATCCAGGGCGTCGACTTGAAAGAGATTGCCGAACCAGGCCTGTGTTGCGGCAGCGCGGGTGTCTACAACGTCACCAATCCGGTGCAGGCAAACGCGCTGCAGCGGCGCAAGCTGGATCACGCGCTCGCGCCCTCGCCAGACGTGATCGTCACGGGCAACCCCGGCTGCCTGTTGCAGTTACGTGCTGGACTCGGTGAACGCCACAGCTCTGTCCGCGTGATGCACCTCGTGGAGCTGCTGGATCAAGCTAGCGCGCGATGACCGTCGCCGCCGAGCTGCGCTCCATATTGACCGACAGTCGCGTGCTCGATGCCCCGGCCGAGCTGCGCTCGTACGCCTACGACGCATCGTTTCTGACCCAGTTGGCGCCACGACCGCCAGACGCGGTCGTCATCGCAGGCTCAACCGACGATGTCTCGAAAATGATGCGCTACGCAGCGCGGAATCGCGTGCCCGTGACCCCGCGTGGTGCGGCGAGCGGCCAGGCCGCCGGCGCGGTGGCGCTGACCGGCGGGATCGTCCTGGCGCTCAACGCGCTCAATCGCATCCACGAGATCGACGTGCCGAACATGCAGGCGTTCTGCGAGCCGGGCGTTGTGCACGCGATCTTGAACGACGCACTCGCGCCACATCGGCTCGTGTTTCCGCCCGACCCGGGCTCGAGCAAGATGGCCACCGTCGGCGGCATGGCCTCCACCAACGCCCACGGAATGCGCGCCGTCAAGTACGGACCGACCAGCGCCTGGGTGCTCGGTCTGCAGGTCGTTCTCTCCGACGGTGAAGTCATCCAGACCGGCTCGATGAACTCGCGCGCGAAGCAATCGTCGGCCGGTCTCGAGCTGACGAAGCTGATCGTTGGCGCCGAGGGCACGCTCGGTGTCATCACCCATCTGCGCCTGAAGCTGATGGCGATTCCGCCCGCCCGGGCGATCGTGCTTGGCTTGTTCGACGTCCTGGAGCAAGCGGGTCAGGCTGTCCAGGCTGTCTTCCAGTCGGGCGTGAACCCATCCGCGATCGAGATCCTCGACGCGCGCTGTATCCAGGCGATCAACCTGTATCGCCCCGCCATGCAGCTACCCCAGGTAGAAGCGTTGATTCTGTTCGAAGTCGACGGCAATCCGCCTGGCGTGCGCTGGGACGCGGAGCGCATTGTTGAGGTGATTTCGCCGTTGGCCGAACGCGCTGAGTGGTCAGATGAGCCGAAGCGCATCGCGGCGCTGTGGGAGGCGCGTTCGTTGGTCGGGGCAGCCGTCGGGACGCTCCGCCCGGGCTCGAACCGCGCCTACTGCGGTGAAGACCTGTGCGTACCCGTGGCTCGCATCCCCGAGACGCTGCGGGCGATCCAGGAGATCAGCCGACGACATGCCATTCCGATCGCGACCTACGGCCACATCGGCGGAGGCGGGCTGCACCCTGGGCATCTGATCGATGGACGCGATCCCGACGAAGTACGGCGGGTGCTGCTCGTCGCGGACGAGATTCACCAGTTGGCCTTGCGCATGGGCGGCACAACCACGGGCGAGCACGGTGTGGGTGCGGCGCGGGCGCCATACATGCCGCAGGAGCATGGACCCGCGCTCGACGTCATGCGTCGAATCAAAGGCGCCCTGGACCCGCACGGGATCATGAACCCTGGCGTGATCTTCGACTCACCGTCGCTGCCGTTCGAGCTGTCCACCCGTGCCGAAGGTACAGGGCCCCTCACTGCGCCCGTCGGCGAGCCCGCCACGGCCACGATCGACCCGGGCTAGACTTTCAGCATGGCCACGACCGAACAGACCGAGTTCGTACCACACACCGACGAGCTGCTCTACGAACGCCGTGGACCAATCGCCTTCCTCACGTTCAACCGTCCTCAGGCACGCAATGCGCTGACCTGGGCGATGTACGAGGGCCTCTACGATTGCTGCGAACACGTCGACAACGACCACCGTGTACGTGTGCTCGTCTTGCGCGGAGCAGGCGACAAAGCATTCGTTTCCGGCACCGACATCTCGCAATTCAAGGCATTCGATACACCGGAAGACGCGCTCAAGTATGAGCGCAACAACAATCGCTACGCGGGCCGGCTCGAATCACTCAAAAAACCGACGATCGCGTCGATCCGAGGCGCCTGTACCGGCGGCGGCGCAGCCTTCGCGCTCTGCTGCGACTTTCGCGTGGCAACGCCTGACGTGCGCTTCGGAGTCCCGATTGCGCGCACATTGGGCAACATTTTGTCGACGCAGAATTTCGTGCGCCTGGTCTCGTTGATCGGGCCTGCCAGAACGAAAGACCTGATCTTCACGGCTCGGTTGATTGGCGCGGATGAGGGTAAGTCGATCGGCGTCTTCAACGAGATCGTGGAGCCCGAAAAGCTGGAATCGCGCACCATGGAGCTGGCCGAGCTGGTCGCGGGGAACGCCCCGCTCACCATTCGGGCGGCGAAAATGGCCGTGCAGCGCATCGTGGACAAGATGCGACTCGAAGAAGCCGAAGACCTCGTCCTGATGTGCTACATGAGCGAGGACTTCCGCGAAGGTGTGTCCGCGTTCCTGGAGAAGAGAAAGCCGCGGTGGCAGGGTCGGTGATCCCACGCCACCCGCTCGACGGGGTGCGTGTCCTCGAGCTAACCAATTACATGGCCGGTCCGTTCGCGGGGATGCTCCTGGCCGATCTCGGCGCGGAAGTCATCAAAGTCGAGAATCCGTCGGGTGGTGATTTCTCACGCCAGAACGCGCCGTTCCTCGACGGCGAGGGCGCCGGATTTGTCGCGCTCAATCGCAACAAAAAGAGCATGACCTTGAACCTCAAATCCGAACGCGGCCGGGCGCTGTTCATCGAGCTTGCAAAAACGGCCGACGTGCTCGTCGAGAATTTTCGGCCAGGCACCATGGCCGACCTGGGTATCGACTACGCAACGCTGTCGCGGATCAACCCGCGCCTGGTGTATTCGTCGGCCTCCGCGTTCGGCCAGACGGGTCCGTACAGTCAGCGCGCCGGGCTCGATCTGATTCTGCAGGGCATGAGCGGGCTCATGTCGATCACCGGCGAGCCCAACCGGCCGCCCGTCAAGGTCGGCGTGCCGATCGCCGACCTCACGACCGCCCTGTTTAGCACCGTCGCGATCCTCGCGGCCTTGCGGGTCCGCGATCAGACGGGCGTCGGGCAGCAGATCGACATCAGCCTGTTCGAATCGGCGATCGCGCTCGAGGTATGGGAGACGAGCGGCTACTTTGCCTCCGGTGAGGTACCCGAGCCGCTAGGGTCCGCGCACCGGGTATCGGCGCCGTATCAAGCGGTGCGGACGCAGGACGGCTACATCACCATCGGTGCGACCAGTCCGCGCAACTGGACGGCGTTCTGCGCCGCGCTCGGTTTGCAGCACCTGGAACACGACCCTCGGTTTTCGTCGGTCGCGAATCGGCGGGCCCGTTACGAGGAATTGGCCGGGCTGATCGAGGACGTCACGCGCACGGAAACTAGCCAGCACTGGTATCGCCTTCTCGAAGATGCTGGGGTGCCGTGCGGCGTGCTGAATCGGATCGACCAGGTCGTCGCCGATGAGCAGGTGCGCGCTCGCGACTTCGTCGTGGATCTGCCACATACGAAGATCGGCAGCGTGCGCGTTACGGGCTCACCAATGCGGTTATCGCGGACACCCGTGCGTTTAGAACGCGCGGCGCCGCTGCTGGGCGAAAACACGCTCGAGGTGCTGTGTTCGCTTGGACTCGATGAAAACGCTATTGCCGAACTCGAGAAGGACGGCGTCATCGCGCCCGGCACTCTGCCTGCCGCGCGGCTGGTCGACACGCCATGAATCCCGCTCCCTGGGTTGCGCCCGGCGCGCGCGTCGTCGGGGACGTTCGGATGGCTGAAGAGTCCAGCCTGTGGTACTCGTCGGTGCTCGACGGCACGGCGGCGGCAGTCGTCATCGACGCTCAGGCCAACGTGCAGGACAACTGCGTTGTCGCTGGCGTGGAGGGACACTCGGCTCGCATCGGTGCGCGTGTTTCGATGGGCCATAACGCCCGAGTGTTTGGCGCCATCGTCGGCGAGCGTGCCCTGATCGCGATCGGCGCGACCGTGCACGTCGGCGCGGTCATTGGCCCGCGCGCGATCGTGGCCGCCAACGCCACCGTGCCCGAAGGCATGCAGGTCCCCCCGCGCAAGCTGGTGGTCGGGCGCGGTCGTATTCTGCGCGACGTCACCGACGCCGAGATCGAGCGCATCGAGCACGGCGCCGACGAGTACGTGCGTCTGAGTCGTGAGCACGCCGAGCGCGACCGCCAGGCAACGGCTACAGGCCCAGCGCGCTCCTGATCCGGGCCAGCGTTTCGGCTCGCTCTTCCGGAGTCGTGTCGCGGATCCGCCGACCTGGTGTTCCTTCGATATAGCTGTTGTCGGGGAAACTGACGCCCTCGGGCACGATTGAGTCGGCCGCGACGATGCTCCCGTCGCCGACCGAAGACGTCGAGAGCACCAGCCCCCCGTCTTCGACGCGCACGCCGTCGCCGAGCGTCGTCGCGTGGACGACCGCCTCGTCCCCGACCCACACGTCGGCGCCGATGCTGGTTGGCGTGTGCACCTCGACGTGGACCGTCGATTTGCGTCCCATGCGAAAGCGCGGCCCAACGTCCACGCGGTTCTGGTCGCCGCGGACGACCGCGTCCTCGTCGATGGCTGCTGGGCCGGCGATCGAGACCCTCCCAACGACGACCGCCGTCTCGGCCATCGATACCCGAGTGCCCAGAGCGGGCTGGTGCGCGAGATACGTCAGTACAGGCATTCAACTGAAAGCCTAGCGTCACGAGGCGTATCCTGAATTTCATGACGACCACCGAGCAAGCCGGCACCGACGCCAGCGGCATGCTGTCCGCACTGCTGCAGGAGGACCGTCGTTACGCCCCCACTGAGGAATTCCGCAAGCAGGCCAATTGGAGCGATCCGTCCATTTACGAACGAGCGGACAAGGATTTCGAGGCGTTCTGGGCCGAACAAGCCCAGAGCATCGACTGGTTCAAGCCTGCCACCAGGACACTCGAGTGGACTGCGCCCTGGGCCAAGTGGTTCGTCGGCGCCGAAGTGAACGCCAGCTACAACTGCGTCGACCGTCATCTGAACACGTGGCGGCGCAACAAAGCTGCGATCGTGTTCGAAGGCGAGCCGGGCGACGAACGCGTGCTCACCTATCGCGACCTGTACCGCGAGGTGAATCGCTGTGCCGCCGCACTCAAGCGCCTGGGCGTGAAGAAGGGCGACCGCGTCGTCATCTATCTAGGGATGATCCCCGAGCTCCCGATCGCGATGCTTGCCTGTGCCAGGCTCGGTGCACCGCACACAGTCGTGTTCGCGGGGTTCAGTGCAGAGTCAATCGCCGATCGCGTGAACGATTGCCAGGCGAGCTTTGCCATCACGGCCGACGGCGGCTGGCGGCGCGGCAACAAGATCCCGCTCAAGGAAACGATGGACAAGGCGCTCGAAAGCTGCCCCACCGTCAAGAACGTGCTGGTGGTCAACCGCACCGACGATGCGCGCCAGGTGTCCATGACCGGTGGCCGTGATGTCTGGTGGCATCGCGCCCTGCAGGAGTCCGGCTCTGAGATCGTGGAGCCCGAGCACCTCGACGCCGAGCACCCGCTGTACATCCTGTACACCTCGGGTACCACTGGTAAGCCGAAAGGTATGCTGCACACCACCGGTGGCTACCTCGTGGGGACCGCGGCGACGCATCGCTACGTCTTCGATCTCAAAGAAGAAGACGTCTACTGGTGCACGGCCGACATCGGCTGGGTGACGGGCCACTCGTACATCGTGTACGGGCCCATGGCCAACGGCGCGACCTGCGTCATGTACGAGGGCTCGCCCGATTACCCGGACAAGGATCGCTTCTGGTCCATCGTCGAGAAGTACGGCGTCACGATCCTGTACACGGCGCCGACGGCGATTCGCACCTTCATGCGCTGGGGCAAGGAGTTTCCGGCGAAGCACGACCTCACGCCGCTGCGCGTCCTGGGTACGGTGGGCGAGCCAATCAACCCCGAAGCGTGGGTCTGGTACCGCGAGGTACTCGGCGGCGATCGCTGCCCCGTCGTCGACACCTGGTGGATGACCGAGACCGGCCAGATTCTGATCACGCCACTCCCGGGCATCACCGTGTGCAAGCCAGGCTCGGCGACGTTCCCGTTCCCGGGCGTCAAGGCCGATGTTCTCGACGAGCAGGGCAACAGCGTCCCGCTCGGCAGAGGCGGTTACCTGGTGCTTCAGCGGCCGTGGCCTGCCATGGCCCGCACCATCTGGGGCGATCCCGAGCGCTACGAAAAGCAATACTGGAGTCGGTTCCCAGGCAACTACTTCGCGGGCGACGGCGCGAAGCGCGACGACGAGGGCTACTACTGGCTGCTCGGGCGTGTCGACGATGTGCTCAACGTGGCCGGCCACCGCATCGGCACAATGGAGGTCGAGTCAGCCCTGGTCTCGCATCCCGCCGTAGCCGAATCAGCCGTGATCGGGATCAGTCACGACATCAAGGGCCAGGGCATCGCCGCATTCGTCACCTTGCGGGGCGGGCACGACGGCGGCCAGCAGATGGTCGACGAGCTGCGCAACCACGTCGGTGAGAAGATCGGCGCGATCGCCAAGCCGGACAAGATCTTCTTCACGGCGGAGCTGCCCAAGACGCGCAGCGCGAAAATCATGCGGCGCTTGTTGCGTGACGTCGCCGAAGGCAAAGTGCTCGGGGACACCACGACCCTGGCCGACCCGGCCGTCGTCGCGGCCATCAAAAAGCAATACGAGGGAACGGAGTAGTCAGGTCTCGGCGTTCGTGCTGGTGGTCGTAGCCGCCGGCGGTAGCTCGAGGGTCTTGTCAGAGACGGAGGCCTCAGTAGTCGCTGCCGACTGCTGCGCCTCCAGCTCGTCGACGCGCGCCTGGGAGGCCCTGAGCCGATTGCTCAAGGACCGGTGCCGCAACTGGTGGCGCAGCTCTCGGGCGAGGCCCAGAAAGAGCATCGCCGCGGCGCCGCACAACGCGGACACCAGGACGAGCACGGAGACGGGGACCTGCTCGACGCGCCACGTGAGGAACGACACGGCCACGGGCTGGGTGTTCTGAACGGCGAAGATCGCGATGACGATGGAAAACGCGAGCGCGAGGAAAACGATCACCTGCAGCACGGGTTTGCCCCTCCTCGACCCCCTCAGCCGCCCCTTGGCATCGTCGCGTTCACGCACGATGTGGCGCAAGTCCGTCCGGGCTTTCGACCCTCACCCCCTTCGCCCCCTCTCCCTGGCCAGGGAGACGGGGTTAGCGGGAGTGGGTTGACCCCGATGAATGGCACTCTTCCGCCGCGCTGCTCAGGCGGCCGTTTCGGGGGCGGCGGCAGGCCGCCGTGCGGCGGCACGATCCCGCGGCAGCTCCTGTGTCTGCCGCTCGTGCGGCGGCCGCGGATCGTGAATGCCGCACAAAATCCGTCCATTCACGAGATGGCGGGAGGGTTGTTCAACTTTTCGATTGCACTCTTCGCAACGAGCCATTGCGACGTTAGTCTAGCCTAGCTCTCGAGCAGACCTATAATTCGGGGGCCCACGCCACCCGACGCGGGCTCAGGATGCCGCATCTCGTCCACAAATCCGCAGCGCCCGCGGCCACGCGAACTGGTCTGCGACCTCGGATCGCGTTCGGTCTGGCGGTCGGTGTGGTCACCGCGCTGTTGATTGGCGTCATCCTCAGCGTCGACCTGCTGCCGCGCGTCTACGCGCTCCGCGAAGGCGACGTCGCGGCGGTGCCGATCAAAGCTCCGCGAAAAGTCACCTACACGAGCCAGATTCGCACCAAACAGGCACGTGATGCAGCTGCCGCCCAGGTCCCGCCTGTCATCGACCTCGACCGCGACCTCGTCGTCCAGCAGACACGTGGTCTCGCCGACCTGGTCCAGGCGATCAACGGAGTGCGGTCGGATCCGAATCGCACCAATCCAGACGACAAAGCCGCGGCCATCGCACAGCTCACCTCACCACCTCTGAGCGAGCAGACCGCCCGCTATATCGCCCAGCTCGACGACTTCCGCTGGTCCAACGACGCGAACGAAAGTGAACGCGTCCTGCAGGACATCCTGAAGGATCGCATCCCGGACGACCAGGCGGACGAAGTCAAGCAAAACATTCCGCTGCGCATCAGCCCGTTCCTGTCGGACGCCGACCGCGGCATGGTCAACGAGCTGGTGCAGCGATTCGTCAAGTCGAACCTCGTGCTGAACCGGGATGCCACGGCGCGGGCGCAGCAAGACGCGCGCGAGGCGATTGCGCCCGTTCAAGTGACGTTCGAACGTGGACAGACAGTCGTGCGCGACGGCCAGGTGGTCGGTCCCGAAGACATCGAAGCGCTCGAGGCGCTGGGGCTGCTCAATCCCGCCCTTGACTGGCAGTCGGTCGTGGCCGCGTTACTCATCTCGTTCACCCTCATCGCCGTGCTGGCGACGTTCATCTGGCACTTCGACCGGGCACTGCTCTACAGGGACCGCCGTGTGATCCTGCTGGCCGGTCTGATTTTGATCGCGCTGGTCGCGGCCAAGATGGTCATCCCTGGCCGGCCGCTCTGGGCGTATGTGTTCCCGTTGCCCGCGGTCAGCATGTTGCTAGCGATCTTGCTGGACGCACAGCTCGCATTGGCCGTCGGCGTCATGCTCTCCGTGTTGCTGGCATGGATCGCCGGTGGATCGCTCGAAGTAGGCGTGGTCGCGCTGGTCGGCGCGATGGTTGGTGGCCTGGCCGTCTGGCGCAAGGACCGCATGATCGCCTACTTCATCGCAGGCGGCGAAGTAGCGCTGGCGATGATCGCGACGTATTCGGCGTTCTACTTTCTGGCGCGCGGCGACGACATGACACAGTTGTCGATCGTCTCGTTCGAGCTGGTTGTCAACGGTGCGCTGTCGTCACTGCTCGTGGTGGGCAGCTTCGCGTTGCTCGGCCGCATGTTCGGCATCCTGACCACGATGCAGCTGCTCGAACTGGCAAATCCGACCCAGCCGTTGTTACGGCGACTGCTCATGGAAGCGCCTGGCACGTACCACCACAGCATCATGGTCGGGAATCTCGCGGAGCGGGCAGCCGAGGTAATCGGTGCTGATTCGCTGCTCGTCCGTGTAGCGGCGTACTACCACGACGTCGGGAAGCTCGAGCGGCCGTGGGCGTTCATCGAAAACCAGGCCGATTCGGTCGCCAACGTGCACGACACTCTCGACCCGGTGGCGTCTGCCCAGATCATCGCGGCGCACGTGACGGATGGCGTGAAGCTGGCCGAAAAATACCGTCTGCCCGCCAGGATCCGAGAAATGATCCCACAGCACCACGGCACCCGCACGATCAGCTTCTTCTATCAGCAAGCCTCCGAGCGGGCGCCCGACACGGTTGACGCGGCGCTGTTTACGTACCCAGGCCCGCGGCCTCAATCACGCGAAGCCGCGATCTTGATGCTCGCGGACAGCACCGAGGCGGCCGCGCGCGCTTCCCGCGATCACTCGCGTGAGGCCATCGAGCGCCTCGTCGAGCGCATCATCCGCCAGCGCCTCGATGAGGGCCAGTTCGACGACTGCAACTTGACCCTGCGCGACCTGACGAAGATCAAGCAGTCGTTCGTCACGCTGCTCACCGGCATTTATCATCCGCGGATTCCTTACCCGCCGAGCAAGACAGCCACGCTCGAGGAACGTCCGCCGAGCGATGTCGCCGTCACAGCTTGACGTCTTCGTCGAGGCGGATGTCGAGGATGGCGTGTGCGGTACGTGGCCGCCGCGGATCGAAGAGCTCATCCACGGCATCGTCTCCCGCGAGCTTCCGATCGGAACGTACTCGTTGGGTTTGCTGCTCGTGAGCGACGCCACGATTCAGTCGCTCAATACTGAACATCGCGGCAAGGACTCCGCGACCGACGTGCTCTCGTTTCCCCTGTACGAGCCGGGTTTTGCTCTCCCGCCAGGCGAGCCGGTGGCGCTGGGAGATGTCATCGTTTCGTACCCGCGCGCGGTCGCGCAAGCCGAAGAATTCGGTCACTCGGTCGAGCGCGAGCTTGCGTACCTGGTCGCGCACGGGGTGCTGCACGTGCTCGGCTACGATCATGAGCAGGAAGACGAGCAGCGCGAGATGCGGCGCCGCGAAGAAGAAGCCCTTCTGCCCCTTGGCTTCACACGCTGAGCGCCAGGCCACACACGACGCCGCAGTGCCGCCGCACGCGGCCGATGTACACACGCTGCCTGCTGACCAGGCGCCGCACAGGCGCATCGTTCGTTCATTCCGCTTCGCCTGGCGGGGCCTGCTCACCGTAGCCACGACACAGCCCAACTTCGTCGTGCACCTGGTTGTCGCGACCCTCGCACTGGTCGCAGGTGCAGTGCTTCGGCTGAGCTCAACGGAGTTCGCGATCATCGTGCTGACCATCGCGCTCGTCCTGGCGACTGAAGCGCTCAACACGGCCCTGGAAGCCGTGTGCGACGTCGCTCAACCCACGTACCACCCGCTTGTACGGCAAGCCAAGGACGTGTCGGCGGCCGCGGTGTTGATCACCGCGCTCGGGTCAGTCGTGATCGCCGCGCTGATCTTCGTGCCGCACCTGCGCTGACACGCCCGTCAGTGCCAACGCCATACCGCCGTGCCCCAGGACAGGCCGGCTCCGAAGCCCGTCATGACGACCGTGCTGCCCGAGCCGACGAGTCCGTCTTCGACTGCTTCGCACAAGGCGACGGGCACGGACGCCGCCGAGGTGTTGCCGTAGCGCTCGACATTCGAAAATACGGAGCCCTCAGGCAACTGGAGGCGCCGCGCGGCGGCATCGATGATTCGCACGTTGGCCTGGTGGGGAATGAACAGATCGACGTCGGCCGTGCTCAATCCGGCCATGTCGAGCGCTTGCACCACCGACTCGGGCATGACGCGGGTCGCGAATCGGAAGACCTCGCGGCCCTGCATCTTGACATAATGCTCGCGCTCGGCGACCGTCTCCGCCGATGCCGGTCGTCGACTTCCGCCCGCTGGTACGAACAGCGTGCACGCGCCGGCACCGTCACTCCCCAGCACGAACGACAGCAATCCACCAGGCTCCGAGCTCGGTTGCAGGACGACCGCGCCGGCGCCATCGCCAAACAGCACGCATGTCGAGCGGTCTTGCCAATCCAGGATCCGGGTGAATACATCTGCGCCGACGACCAGCACGTTGCGGTATGCGCCGCTTACGACGAACTGGCTGCCACTGGCCAGCGCATACAGAAATCCGCTGCAGACCGCGTTCAGGTCGAAGGCGCCAGCGCGCTCGGCGCCTAGTGCTTCCTGGACGAGCGATGCTGTGGCGGGCATGTTCGAGTAGTCCGGCGTGCACGTCGCGACGATGATCAGGTCGAGGTCCTCGGGTCGCACGCCCGCACGGTCCAGCGCCGCGCGCGCGGAGTGCACGGAGAGTGTGCAGGTCGTCTCCTCGGGGGCGGCGATACGACGCTCACCAATGCCGGTCCGCGCTCGAATCCATTCATCCGAGGTATCCACCAGCTCGGCAAGCTCAGAGTTCGGCATGATCCGCTCGGGCAGATACTTGCCCCAGCCCGCGATCCGCACGAATCGCTGGCTCACGTGCCGAGCTCCGCGGCCGCGATCCACCGCTGCACCGGCCCGAGAGTGGCCACGATCCTACTCAAGCGTCGGCGAGCCGCCGCAGGACCAACGCGGTGTTGTGGCCGCCGAACCCGAGTGAGTTCGACACCGCGACGTTGACCCGTGCCGGACGCGCGTGATTGGGGACGTAGTCCAGGTCGCAGTCCGGGTCCGGGTGTTCGTAATTGATCGTGGGTGGCAAACAGCCCTCCAGCATGGTCTTGATGCAAATGATCGCCTCGACCGCGCCGCTGGCACCGATGAGGTGGCCGGTCATGCTCTTGGTCGACGAAACCGGCGGGGCGTGCTCGCCAAAGACTGCTTTGATCGCCTGTGTCTCGGTCCGGTCGTTGTGTGGCGTCGACGTCCCGTGTGCATTGATGTAGCCAACTTCTGAGGGCTGCACGCCCGCTTTGTCGAGCGCCATCTTTATGGCGCGGGCGGCGCCTTCGCCTCCTTCGCTCGGGGCGGTGATGTGGTACGCGTCGGCCGTCGCACCATAACCGGCGATTTCC
>JAFAPL010000742.1 GCA_019247135.1 Chloroflexota bacterium
GTTGCGGCGTACAGATGGCCAGCCTCGTCGCCGACCACGCTGCCGACCGTACTGCTTCCCGATGTGGACGCCACACTTCTGATGACGCCGTCCGTGCCGACGACCCGTAGCCCACGACGGCCGTCGGCGATCCACAGGTACCCGCTGGGATCCACCCAGATACCGGACGACCGGCCAGGGCTGCGCTCGTGGCTGCGAAGCCATCGCCGCACGCGAGGGTTGGGTCAGTGCACACCTGGCCTGTACCGGCCACCGTGCTGATGCGCGCATTGCTGGTGGTGCCGTCAGGCGCCGGCGGGTCGATCCGCCGCACCCGGTGCAGACTGAGTCGGCCACATAGATCGAGCCGTCGAGGCCGACAGCCAACCCGCCGGCTACCCCAAGCTGAGCATCAGTGGCTGGGCCGCCGTCGCCGCACGCGTGGGTCGGCGTAGCGCAGTGGCTGTCCACCCGCCCGGCCACGACCCGCGACGCGCCATCCCCCACGATGCGCATCGTCCCATCATCCAGACCAACGTATGAGCCACGCGCGCTGAACGTGCCCGCCCAGCCTGGCGGGCTTGCCGCGGCCACGGCCAGCGGCTTCCCCGCCCCGAGTAGTGAGCTGGCGTCGAACACGCTGGTCGTCCGGGCATCGTCCGCCGCGATCACCGAGATGCTGCTGCTCGAATGCGGTGAGTCCGCCCAGCCGAAGCCGACGAAGACGTCGGCTGAGAGAATGCCCGCGTCGCGCTCCGCCTCACGCGCCATGGCTTCGAGCGAGCACATCGGCTCGACGTCAGTGGTCGCTTTCTCGCCTTGCAACAGCAGCGGCACGCGCACGAACACCGGCCGCGGCCGGCGCCCGCTCCGGATGACCTGAGCGAGCAGCGACAAACCGCGATGCACTGTCTCCACCGCGTCTCGGTGTGGTGCGGTGCGGAAGCCGGTCCACACGTCGGCACGATTAGCGAAATCCTCCGTCAGCGTCGCGTGCAGGTCGAACGACGCCGAGATCCGCACGTCCGGTCCGAGAAGTGCGCGAATCTCGCGCACGAGGTCCGCCTCACCACTCCACATGTGCTGGACGAGCAACGCTCCGTGTAGCAACAGGCAGACGCCGTCGAGCGGTTCAGCCGCTTTCAGCCCCGCCAGTATCTCGTCGCGCAATTGCAAGTAGGTTGCAAGCTCCACGATGCCGCTCGGGGCGATGTGTGTGGCGGACAGAATCGGTACGAGCTCGACCTCTAGCTGCCGCGCAACCGCATCCAGGTGATATGGCTCGGCCCGCGACAGTGCCTCGCCGCGCAAAACGCGAAAATCCTCGAGCCGCGCGATGAGCGGCGACGACCCGAGTGCCTCGTGAGTGAATCCAGCGACCGCGACACGCATACCGAGAGCATGGTATCTGTGAGCCCATGCAAGACGCTGATCCAAGGACCTGGCAGTGGGACGAAAGCACGTGGCGCGGGCACGTCGAGCGAGTGCGCGCGGGCCGCTCGCTCAAGCCGGCCAGCTGGCCGGGCGGGGCGCGTGCAGCCGTTGCGCTCTCGTTCGACTCCGACCATGAGACGATCCCATTGCGGGACGCGGAGACCCGCCCCGGCAAGTTGAGCCAGGGCGAATACGGCTCGCGGGTTGGAGCGGAACGCATCGTCCGAATGCTCGAAAGACGCGGCATTCAGGCCAGCTTCTTCATGCCGGCGGTTTCAGCGCTGCTGCATCCGGAGGAAGCGCGCGGCTATGTGACGGCGGGCCATGAGATCGGGATTCATGGCTGGATTCACGAACGCAACATGCTGCTGGGGGCGAATGACGAACGCGACCTGGCGTTCCGCAGTGCTGACACCCTGGAGAAGCTGACGGGATCGCGACCGGTCGGGATCCGGACGCCGTCGTGGGACTTCAGCGACAACACGCTGAACGTCATTCTCGAGCTGGGGCTGCTGTACGACTCCTCGCTGATGGCGGACGACGAGCCGTACGAAGTGCTCCAGAACGGGCAGCCAACAGGCCTGGTCGAACTTCCGGTGGAGTGGATCCGCGACGACGCGCCGTACTTTCCGTTCGAACGCTACAGCGCGCTGCGGCCGTATACCCCGCCCGAGGGCGTGCTGAGCATCTGGCGCGCGGAGTTCGATCAGGCGTATGCGGAGGGCGGGCTATTCCAGCTGACCATGCATCCACACATCATCGGCCACCGTTCGCGCATCGCGATGCTCGAGCAACTGCTGGACTACATCGCCGGCCACACGGGCGTGTGGTTCGCCACGCATCGTGCAATCGCCGAGTATGTGCGCGACGACGCCAGGCTGCAGACATCGCGATCGGGCGGGATCTCAGGCGATTGAATTGCGGATCTGCTGATAACCGCGGTTCAGTGTGGCCATCAGAATCACGAAGACGGCGAGCAGGCTGCCCTGCACGAGCATCGTGATCGCTCCGCCGACCTGATCCATCATGTAGCCGGACGCGGAGGCACTGAAGCCCGAAATGGCGAACGTCATCATGTACACCGACATCACGCGACCGTACAGCGCCTGATCGGTATTCAGCATGATCAACGTCTGGTTGATCGTGGCGTTGAAGTCGAGCGTCAATCCCACCAGGAACAGGGCGATGAGCGATACGCCAAATTGTTGAAATCCTGCGCAGACGCCGAACATCGCCAGTGCCACCCCGAGTGCGGTGCCCGTGTACGCCTGGATCTTTGCCCGATTCGGATTGTGGCTCAGGTACGCCATCGTGAGCGAACCAACCAGCGCACCGATGCCGACCACCGCCTGCATGACGCCCTGGCCTTCGGATCCGACGTCGAAGACGCCCAACGCGTAGGCCGGCAGGAGCTGCTGATATGACTGACCGAGCAGCATGGTGACCACGGCAAAGATGAAGAGTGGCAGCAGGGTTTCGTGCGACCAGATGTAGCGAACGCCCGATGTCATCTGCGAAGCGAACTCCGCCAGGCGTTGGCGTCCGCTCGCCAGCGCGGCCGTTGGCCCGGGCTCGCCAAGGATCGGGATGCTCAGGAGCGTGTACAGCACCCACGCGAACGCCAGGATGCGCAGGAAGAACACGCCCGTTACGCCAAACCATGGAACCGCAATCAGCACGCCCGCGAGCGCCGGACCGATCACGCGACTGGCGTTCATGCCCGCGTTGTTCAGGGCTACCGCGCTCGTGAGATCCTCACGCGGGACAAGCTGCGGAATCCATGACTGGCGCGTCGGCATGATGACCGCGAACGAGACGCCCTGAACGGCTGCTGTGACCACGAGGTGCCAGTACTGCAGGAGGTTGAAGACAAGCAACAGCCCGATGACGACCGAAATCGCGCACTGCAGTGCCTGCATGATGATCAGCAGCTTGCGCTTTTGCATGCGGTCGGCGAGCACACCGCCGAGCGGGCCGACAATCAGCATGGGCACGCTCTGCGCGAAGGCGACGATGCCTAGCGCGGTGGCCGAGTCAGTCAAGGTAAAGGCCAGGTAGCCGTTCGCCACCTGCTGCATCTGGAAGACCAGTGTGTTGGCCTGATTGCCGAGCCAATACGTGCGGTAATACGCGTTGTCCCCCAGGGCGCCGAACACGCGCCTCAGCGCGGTCTGGCCGGGGAGCGCGATGGTCAGGAGCGCCATTGCCTCGGCATGTCTTGAATCGTTTTACCAGCCGACCAGTCCGCGACGCTTGCTCCGAGCCTCGCGGCGGAGCCCGCGGGCCACGGATACGTGGTGCGCCGTTTGCGGTAGCCTCGTCGTTGAGCATGATCACGGCACTTCGCGCAACGACGCTGCTCGGAGAAGCCGTCGCGGCCGCGCCGCGCGCGTCTCATGCCGCGTTCGAGCGGGCCGGCTACGCCATCCTGGACACAGTTGGCGTAACACTGGTTGGCTCGCGCGAGCCGGCGGCACGCATTGTCGCGAGGACCTTGCAATCCTCAGCGGGCTCGCGGCTCATCGGCACATCCCTGAGAGCACCCGCGCCTGACGCGGCATTGGCCAACGGCACGAGTGCGCACGCGCTCGACTTCGACGACGTCAGTCCGGCACTGGTCGGTCACCCGAGCGCGGTGCTCGTGCCCGCGCTGCTCGCCGTAGGAGACGAGATCGGCGCGTCGGGTGAGGCCATTCTGGATGCGTATGTGGTCGGGTTCGAAGTCGCCGCTCGACTCGGTCGAGCGCTCAATCCGCTGCATTACAACCGCGGTTGGCACGCGACCGCGACGCTTGGTGCGCCAGCGGCGGCCGCGGCCGTGGCGCACGTGTTGAGACTGAGCCGGCCGCAAGTGCAGGCTGCCATCAGCATTGCGGGCTCGCTCGCAGGCGGCATGCGCGTCAGCTTCGGCAGCATGGTCAAGCCGCTCCACGCCGGTCATGCCGCGCGCACCGGTGTGCTTGCGGCGCGTCTGGCCGAGGGTGGCTTCGATGCGTCGGCGGAGCTGTTCGAGGCGCCGCGTGGATTCGGGGACCTGTTCGGGGAAGACGTCGACTGGGATCGGGCATTCGCCAACTGGAGCTGGTCGGAGCCCGAGATCCTGTCTTCTGGAATTCAGGTGAAGCCGTATCCCAGTTGCGCGATGACGCACACCGCGATCGCGTCGATGCTCTCATTGCGCGACTCTGTTTCGAGGGTCGAACAAGCGAAGCGCTCCACGTGGACAATTGACCGCATCGAATGCCGCGTCACCCCGGTGACGCCGCAGATTCTCATTCATTCGCGACCGCAAACCGGCTTGCAGGCGAAGTTCTCGATGGAGTACTGCCTGGCTGTCACCCTGCTCGACGGACAACCGGGTCTCGCCCAATTTACGGACGAACGCGTCAAGCAGAGTGACGTCCAAAGCCTGCTGCGCCGCGTTGAAATTGAAGCAGACCCGACCCTGGTCGAAGATTTGACGCGCGGGCGCTCGCCTGTGGTCGTCAGCATTCGGCTGTCGAACGGCCAGCGGCTCCAGGCAACACGGGAGATTCCACCCGGTTCGCCCGAGGAGCCACTGACGCCGGCTCAGCTCGAGCAGAAATTCCTCTCCAACGCAACGCCGCTACTCGGCGAGAGGCGTGCGGTCGACGCGATGACGGCATTCAATCGACTACAACAGGCAGACAGCGTCAGCCGCGTGCTGGACTGCGTCTGCGGATAAAAGGAGCGAAGCGTACGTATGCCGATGCCCACACAGGTCACGATCCGTGAGGTCGGCCTCCGTGACGGAATCCAATCGCTAGGGGCGTTCATTCCCACGGATCAGAAGATCGCTCTGGTCGACGCGCTGTCCCGAACGGGTATGAAGCGCATCGAAGCGACCTCTTTCGTGCATCCCAAGTACGTGCCGCAGATGGCAGACGCTGAAGAAGTTATGCAGCGCATCCAGCGACGAGACAGTGTCAGCTACGAAGTGCTGATACCCAACGTGCGCGGCCTCGAGCGCGCCGTTTCGGCGCGCGCCGATCTTGTGTATGTGGTCACGGCCGCGAGTGATGCATTCAACGAGCGCAACCTCCGCATGAGCGTCGACGAATCATTGGAGGTGACGCGGGACATCAAACAACAGGCGGACAGGGTGAATATGCCGCTTGCCATCGGCATCTCTACTTCTTTCGGCTGTCCTTATTCGGGTGACGTCTCAGTGGAGCAGGTGCTGCGAGTTGTCGGCCGCCTGGTGGAGATCGGTTATCCGGAGATCACGCTTGCCGATACGACGGGAATGGCCAATCCAATCCAGGTGGAGCGGACCGTGGGCGCGGTGCTGGACCGGTTTGGCAGTCAGGCCACGATCGGGCTGCATTTCCACAACACGCGTGGCATGGGTTTGGCGAACGTGATGGCCGGTTTGCGGGTTGGTGTCACGGTCTACGACGCGAGCCTCGGCGGGATCGGCGGTTGTCCATTCGCGCCGCGTGCGACCGGCAATATCTGCACCGAAGACACGGTCCTGATGTTGCACGAAATGGGCATCCAGACGGGCGTTGACCTGGTCCGCCTGATCGACGCCGCGCGGATGGCTGAAGAGGTGCTCGGGCAGACGTTGCCGGGTCAGGTCATGAAGGCGGGTCCGATCGAGCACCAGCCAACCGCGGCAGCCGCGTAACGCATGCGAGAACGCACTCGTTTGCGTTCGTCCTGAGCTTGTCGAAGCCCGAGCGGATTCCGTTCTCATGAAAGCCGACGAAATGCGGCTCGGGCCGCTATTGGACGGGCCGCGCCAGTTCGTCGTGCCGTATTTTCAACGCACATATAGTTGGCGTCGGCAGCAGTGGAATACGCTCTTAGACGACATCCTCGAGCTGTATGAGCTGGCGACCGGTCATTCACACTTTCTCGGCTCAATGGTGCTGCTCGGTGATGCGCCCGATGCTGGTCTGCAAAGTACGTTGGTCATCGACGGCCAGCAGCGCCTCGTGACGCTGTCCTTGTTTCTGGCTGCTGTTCGAGACATTGCACGCCGGACAGCGCCGCCTCTGGCGACGAGCATCCACGAGAACTATCTCGTCAGCGACGGCCACGTGAAAGTGCTGTGCACGCATCAGGATCGCGCCGCGTTCGCCACGGTCGTGGAGCAAGGACGCGAGCCGGAGCCGTCACCGATCCGTGATGCATATCGCTCATTTCGGGCCGCGCTCGAGGAGCACCTCCAGCAAGGCATTGACCTGGAACGGCTGACTCACATCGTGGGATCGCAGCTTTCGTTCGTCGCGATCACGCTCGATGGAGAAGACAATCCGTATCGGATCTTCGAGAGCCTGAACGCCAAAGGCATGCCGCTCACGCAGGGC
>JAFAPL010000743.1 GCA_019247135.1 Chloroflexota bacterium
CCAATAGCGCATCCGAGCTGATTCAGTCGGCGCTGAACTCGATTGGCATCAAGGTGGACATCCAGATCATGGACTCCGGCTCCGAGCTGCCGGTGCTCAACGCTGGCAACATCGATGTGGACTGGATGCGGTGGACGTGGCCGGACCCGGTGATCGAGAGCCTGCTCTGGAAATCACCGGGTTGGACGAATCAGATGAGCGACCCGGATCTGGACAAACTCGCGTCCACGGCGGATACTCAGCTGGATCCAGCGAAGCGGATCGACGCGGTCAAGGCGATCCAGACGTACGTGCTCAAACAGGCGTACGTTGCGCCCATCGCGACGGACTGGATCCTGCAGGCGGCGAGCGCGAAAGTGCAAGGCTACCAGTGGGACGCGGTCGGGTATGCGACGCTGATCGACGTTTCGCTCGCGCAATAAGCTCATGCCCAATTCAGGGATGGATCCCGACAGGCGGAAGATCGCCAGTCCCCGGGGGTCAACCCATTCCCCCAAGAGGGTGAGGGTCGAAACTCCGGACGGACTTGCGCCGGCTCCTGCTAGCGGATGACCGGCTATATCGCGCGGCGGTTCGCGCTGCTCGTGCCGATCTGGTTTGGCGTGCTCACCCTCGTGTTCCTGATGCGCGTCCTCGTGCCAGGCGATCCGGTCGAGCTCATGTTCGTCGGCCAGCAAACCGACCCGCAGGTGAAGGCCAACGTTCGCCATCAGCTCGGACTGGATCGGCCACTCCCGGAGCAATACGTCACCTACATCTGGGGCGTCCTGCACGGTGACCTGGGCACCTCGATCACGACGCAGCGGCCCGTCACAACGGAAATCGCAAACCGCTATCCGTACACCGTCGTGCTGACCATCACGAGCCTGTCAGTGGCGGTGCTGATCGGGCTCAGCACGGGAATCATCTCGGCGCTGAAGAAAGACACGATCCTGGACACGCTCGCGATGATGCTCGCCCTGGCGGGTCTGTCAATGCCCGGCTTCTGGCTGGGCCTGCTGCTGATCTATGTGTTCGCCGTGAACCTGCACTGGTTCCCAGTGCTCGGCTCCATGTCACCCCAGGGCCTCGTCCTGCCGTCGGTGACCCTGGGTGTGATCGCTTCGGCGGTGCTCGCACGGATCGTTCGCTCGAGCATGCTCGAAGTGCTGCGCGAGGATTACGTCCGCACCGCGCGCGCCAAGGGCCTCGACGAGCGCCTGGTGGTGCTCCGACACTCGATGCGCAACGCGCTCGTGCCCATCGTCACGATCGTCGGACTCCAGATCGGCGCGCTGCTCTCGGGCGCGTTCATCATCGAATTCGTGTTCGCGTGGCATGGCGTAGGCGAGCTCGCGATTCAGGCGCTCCAGAAACGCGACTTTCCGTTGATCCAGGGCGTCGTGCTGGTAGTCTCCACCACGTACGTCCTGGTGAATCTTGCGATTGACGTGCTGTACAGCATGATCGATCCGCGGATCGTGTACAGATGAGCATGGACCTGGCAGCGCCATCAGTTGGCACGCTCGAGGCGGCCGCGCAGGGGCACCGTTCTGCGTTCGCCGATTTTCTTCGCGTGCTTCTCCGCACTTCCTCCGGACGGGTCGGTGTCGGGATCATCCTGCTGGTGGTGCTCATGGCCCTCGGGGCTCCGGTAGCTGCTCCATACAGTCCGATCGCCGTCAACCCGGCGAATCGTCTGACCCCACCATCGCTCGCGCACCTGATGGGCACTGACGAGCTCGGGCGCGACGTGTTGTCGCGGGTGCTGTTTGGGTCGCAAATCAGCCTCCAGGTGGGTGTCGTGTCGGTGTCGATCGCCGCCGTGCTGGGCGTTCTGATTGGCCTCAGCGCCGGGTTCTACGGCGGACGACTCGACCTGCTCGTGATGCGCATCGTCGACGTCATGCAGGCATTCCCAGGTTTTCTGCTGGCGCTCGCGATCGTCGCGATGCTCGGTCCGAGCCTGCCGAACGCGATGATCGCGGTCGGAGTCGGCGAAGCACCGGGCTACGCACGCCTCGTGCGTGGTTCGGTGCTATCGATCAAGAACCAGGACTACGTGCTCGCGGCGCGGGTGTTGGGCGCATCCAACTTCCAGATCATGCGCACGGCGGTCCTGCCGAACGTGCTGGCGCCGATCGTGGTCCTGGCCACGCTTGGCTTTCCGGTCGCCGTGCTCGCGGCGGCGGCCCTGTCCTTTGTGGGACTCGGCGCGCAGCCGCCGTCACCGGAGTGGGGCGCAATGATCGTCTCGGGTCGGAACTTCATCACCAATGCGCCATGGCTGATCAATTTTCCTGGCCTGGCTATTTTCGTGACGGTGCTTGGATTCAACCTGTTCGGCAACGCCGTGCGTGACGCGCTGGACCCGCGCTTGCGACAGCGCTGAGCTATAGCTCGAACAATTCCCGCGGGCTGCCGCTTCGTCAACCTGAGTTCTCAAGTTGCATTTGAATAATCTGGCAAGATCAGCGGCAGCCCACGAACTCAGCCTTGTCGTGGCGAAATCGAGGTCAGTCCACGAGCGCGCCAGCGCTGATGTTGACGCTGGCCGCGGTCATTGTGCGCGCCTGGTCCGACGCGACGAATGCGGCCACGTTGGCCACGTCCTCCAGCGTGGCGGCGCGTTTGAGCATGCTGGCACCGGCGATCTGTTCGGCGAGCTCCTCACGACCTTGAATCTCAGGGTCAAGCGTTTCTGGAATGCCGCCGGTGCGCAGAGTGACCACTCGGATACC
>JAFAPL010000047.1 GCA_019247135.1 Chloroflexota bacterium
GCCGACCACGGGAGTTCATCACATGTCAACCGACCAAAGGCAGCTGCATTACGACGTGTTCGTCGCACCAGAGAAGCCGTACAATGGTCCGCAACCGTTCGTCGGCGATCCGCCATCCTGGGATCCGACAACAGCGACATTGATTTACGCTGAGCAAGATGCTGTCCTCGTCGAGGCGCTTTGCACCATCCGCGAGGCCACCGCCCTCGCCGACTGGGTGGAGCTCCACGAGCGACGGGTGACGACGATCTACATCACTCATGGACACTTCGACCACTGGTTCGGGCTTTCTGTTTTGCTCGAGCGCTTCCCGTCCGCACGAGCCGTCGCCAGCCCCGGGACCGTCGGCGTGATGCGTCGCGATAGCCAGCTTGCCACGTACCGGGCGCTATTCCCTGGCCAGATCGCGACCATCGCCACGCCGGAACCGCTCGACACAGATCACGTGGAAGTGGAGGGCCATCGCCTGCAGATCATCCAGACTGGGCACACCGACTGTGTGGATTCCACATCTCTGTACGTCCCGGACCTTGGTCTGATCGTATCGGGTGATGTTGTCTATAACCACTGCCATATGTATGTCGGCGATACCACCCGCGCCAGCCGGAGTGAGTGGATTGCCGCCCTCGACAAATTGGCTGCGCTGAATCCCACGGCGGTCGTGGCCGGCCACAAGGATCCGGCCTGTGGCAATCCACCGTCTGCCGTGACAGAGTCCCGCGGCTACATCCAGAGCTACGGAGAATTGTACGATGCGGGTTTGCGAGACCGCGAGTTGTTCAATGCGATGATAGGCCGCTATCCCGAGTGGGTCAGCCGGCAGCAATTCTTGCTGCTCGGGTTTGAAAACCGGAATGCGCATCCAGCCGATGAATGGGCAATCGTCAATTGAGCGTCTCGGGGACGAACCCAAACGCGTCCAACCAATCAGAGCCGACGATTCTGCCAACAATCCGCACTTCCTGACATGCACGCGTAACGACCGCTGCGTGCTGTCTCGGCCATATTGTTTGGACGAGCGGATGCGACCTCCTGACATCCTTTAGGTTTGATCTCGCCGTCAATAGGGTGAGCGTCTCGCTGGACCGAAACTATTGAGTTGCGGCTGCACAGCGCGCCGCAACTTGCAGACTGAACTGCCCTGACTTTATTGGAGGCTCCTACCCTTTGAGGACAACGAGCCCATGGCAACAACGAACAGTCGGTTCCAGCGTCGTTACCCGGCAGAGATGCGCGAGCGAGCGGTGCGCATGGTCCGCAAGGCGATCGCCGAGAGCGGTGAGCGCATGGGGGTCGTCACGCGAGTGGCTCGCCAGCTCGGCATTGGACCCGAGTCACTGCGCAATTGGGTCAAGCAAGCCGAGATCGACAGCGGCAAGCGTCCTGGGGTGACGACCGCGGAGCACCAGCGCATCACGGAGCTTGAGCGCGAAGTGCGCGAGCTACGGCGAGCCAACGAGATCCTGAAGGCGGCCTCGGCTTTCTTCGCGGCGGAGCTCGACCCGCGACTACCGAGGAAGTCGTGAAGTTCATTCGCACACACCGTGAGCGCTGGGGTGTCGAGCCAATCTGTAAAACGCTCCAGGTTGCCCCATCTACCTACTACTCTGTTGTTCGTCATCGACCCTCAGCCCGTCAAGTGAGTGACGAGCGGTTGAAGATCGAGATCGCGCGCGTGCACCGCGCCAACTTCGACGTGTACGGCATCGAGAAGGTCTGGCGCCAACTCAAGCGCGAGGGCCACAAGGTCGGTCGCGACCGGATAGCCAGGCTGATGAACAACCTGGAGCTGCGTGGCGTCGTGCGTGGCAAGAAGAAACGAACGACGATCCCAGCAGATCAAAGTCCGCGGCCGGCCGACCTGGTCGAGCGCAACTTCGTCGCCGAAGCGCCGAACCGGTTGTGGGTAGCGGACCTCACCTACGTCAGCACGTGGACTGGCTTTGTGTACCTCGCGTTCGTCATCGATGTCTTCTCGAGGTTCATCGTGGGCTGGCGTGTGTCGAACTCACTGCACACGGACTTGGCGCTTGATGCGCTCGAGATGGCGATCTGGCGACGCCAGCGGCAGGACCTCAGTGGACTGATTCATCACTCCGACCGTGGCGTGCAATATTTATCAATCCGCTACACCGAGCGACTGGCCGACGCTGGTGCCGTGTGCTCGGTCGGCTCTCGAGGAGATTCGTACGACAACGCGCTGGCGGAG